>CAJPSU010000105.1 GCA_905373345.1 Candidatus Saccharimonadota bacterium | reverse complement strand
GGATACTGCCGCGCCAGTTCTGCCGGATAATCAATCGGCTGCGTATCATTCGCGACAATGCGGGCGATGTGCCGACGAATAGCTTCGTCTATCAGGCGCTGACGGCGCTTGGTATTACGCGGAATAAGCAGGCAAGCGTGTTCACGGATATCGCAGGTGTGATGAATTTTGTGAATGAATGGGATGAGAAACGCCAGAAGCTGCCATTTAACACTGACGGTTTGGTGATAAAAATTAATGACCGGGCGCGTTTTGATGAGCTCGGGCTGGTCGGTAAGAATCCGCGCGGTGCTGTGGCGTACAAATATGCCGCCGAGCAGGCGACGACAATTGTGCGCGACATTGTAATATCAATCGGGCGGACAGGCGCAGCGACGCCGGTGGCGGTGTTTGATCCAGTCGTCGTGGCGGGTACAACGGTGCAGCATGCGAGTTTACACAATGCCGATGAGATTGCGCGGCTTGATGTGCGTCGCGGCGATACGGTGGTGGTTTTTAAGGCTGGCGACATTATTCCGCAAATTGAAGCTGTGCTTGTTGAGCTGCGGCCGAATGATACGCAGCCGATTGATTATCCGGCAGAACTGGCGCGGCAGTATCCAGAGCTAACGTTTGTCCGCCCTGAGGGCGAAGCGGTGTATCGCGTGAAAGGCTTAAGCGGTCCGCTTATTCTGAAACGCGCACTGAAGCATTTTGCGTCGAAAGGCGCGCTTGACATTGACACGCTGGGCGAAAAAAATGTTGAAGCTCTGGTTGATGCAGAATTGGTACGGGACTTGGCGGATATTTACACGCTCGCAAAAGAGCAATTGTTGACGCTGGAGCGTTTTGCGGATATTTCGGCACAGAAATTAATCGACGCAATTGCCGCTAAAAAGCAACCGCCGCTAGAGCGCTTCGTGTACGGGCTGGGGATTCGCCATGTTGGCGCGCAGACGGCGATTGATTTAGTGAATCATTTTGAGAGTCTTGACAAACTAGCGCAGGCAGGGCTTGATGAGCTGCAATCGGTTGATGGCGTTGGCGTTGTCGTAGCGGAATCAATCGTAGCATGGTTCGCAGACGAGGATAATGCAGCGCTCATTGAAAAGTTTACCCTGCTCGGCGTTACGCCAATCTACAAGGCAAAGCGGGGCGAATTAGCTGGCAAAAGTTTTGTTATTACTGGCACGTTGCAGTCGATGTCTCGCGACCAGGCAGCTGAGAAGATCCGCGCACTTGGCGGAACATTCCAAACCAGCGTCGGCAAAGACACAACCTATCTGGTGGCAGGAGGAAAAGTTGGGGCAAGTAAATTGGCGCGGGCAGAGAAATATGGTACGAAAGTTATTGATGAGCCTACATTTCTCTCGATCGTAGCTGGTGAGTGAGGATACGCTGCTCGTAGAGTTTGCGCATGTGTCGCTTGGCGACGCTCCAGATCAACTCAGCTTTGTTGGTGCTAGCAAAGTCGCCTTTGCTGTGGTCGTAGCCGTACCATTTGTCGGTAATAATTAGACTGTCTGGCTTTACATTGTCTTGGATAAACTCTTCAAGAACAGCCCTATCTCCACCATTGTAAAAGCCGCCTGTTATGCGCAAAGCTAGGCGTTCGGTATCCTGCTCAATAGCATCAGATATTACGTAGGTGGCTTGTTTGCTCTTTAGCTTCGAGAAGTGGCTCTCATCGGCTTAAACCAAGCCCTCTAGTATCGCGGGCGGCGTTTGACAGGTTTTTTCGAAAGTGAGAAAACCACCTAGAGACAGTCGGGTAGCTAGCGCCTGCAAACAGTATGGTTGCCTCAACGCTTTTACGATGTTGCCAGCACCAGATTAGCTGGAATAGCTGCCTAGAACTTAGCTTCATGCCATACGGCCGGGGAACCATGCCAGGCAGTGGCTCTAAACTTCTTGCGGCACATTTTGCACTACAAATACCTCAGAAGATAGTTCTCTTGCAGTTTACGCCCGCACAATGGGCACAGCACCTCCTTTCCGAATAATAGTTTGTTAATGAGCTGCCAGCACTTCTTATTGCTAGTAAAGTTTGATATGTTAGACATACGGAGCATCTCCTTCCAATTAGTTGTTTTTTACATATCTAATTTTACGGGATGTTCCGTTTTGGCACTCTTATCGCAGGCGCCCTCACTCTCATCATTGGCGTCCGCCTCCGCAAAGACTGGCAAGCATAAGAGCCCTAAGGAACAGAGAGAGTAGCTGCATAAGCACGAGCACTATCCCGCAAACCGAAGCGGCGAACGATGACGGGTTCGTCGCTTTTGGTGCGTGTGCCATTAGTGATTGGTAATCGCGCGAATAATTATTGTAATGAAAATCTGGTATCATTTCTTGGGAAAGGTGATTATAATAGCAGCAGATGTCCCGCCCCAAGCCAACCATTCGCCAACTGATCCGCGCGCTTTATAGCGTGGCAAAAACATCGCTGCGAATCGCGCCAGGCATGTCGGTGCTACAGGTTACCGGCTCGGTGATTTCTGCCGGGTTGTCAATCGCTACAA
>CAJPSU010000104.1 GCA_905373345.1 Candidatus Saccharimonadota bacterium | reverse complement strand
TTCCCCGCCATTCGCCACTGGCGCTTTTTTGATTTTTTCTGTAGCTGGGTGTACTGCCGCCACCATATGCGCCTGCTCTAGATTTGATTCAGATTCAGATACTCGCACAGGACTTATTTTTGTCTCAGTGCCACCTGTAGCTGGCTCAATCGCCTCTTCTTCCGATTGATCTAGCAGGCTACTATCTTCTATCGTCTTTGAGGAAGATACTTCTGCAGGTTGTTGATAATCTACCGAGGTATCGTTTCCATCAATCGTGACAGGAATATGTTCTGTTGGTCGGGTCAGTTGGCTTGAAGCAAGCTCAATCACGTTATCGCCAGTACCGTACGCACGCATAACTTCAGCCATTGCCACTTCTATAGGCGTGCCCTTTGCCTCCAGTTCTGCTTGATGTTTAAACATTTTGTCTAACTTTGACATATTTCGCTCGTCCGAAGATGAATTCTCATTCTTCCTAAATCGCTCACCTGTACCGTCTATGATAATATCTCGCCGCCGCTCAGCACGCAGGACGCCCGTAGCTCGTTCGCCGCCCGAAGTCGCTGCTTTATATGCCTCGCCAACAAGCAATCGTCTTCCTTCGCCACTAGTTGGACTATCAAAAGCCGCTGCGACATCAGCTCGCGCCTTATCAATCATACCGTCTCTCGTATCATCCCCGCTCAAATCAAGCAACGCAGCATTACGCTCCTCCAACGACGCCGCTAGCTTCCTCGACAGCTCCTCGCCGAACTGCGCCAGCTCTCGCTCTCTCAACGTAGCATGTTGATCACCGAGTTCTTGATTTTGACCTAAACTTTCACGCATTTTTTGTTTTTATATTTTATAGTTTTACTCTAGCATACAGTATACATTTTGTCAACTATCGCATACTACGCCCGCTGCATCAATAAGCTTGAGAACCTCGATAGTAATATAAAAACTCCCTAGTCTCGTTACTTGGCTAGGGAGTTTTGCAGGTTGCGTAAACTATTTGCGCAAGCCTAAGGTTTCAAGCGTCGCTTTGTATGCGTCAAAGTTCGTATGTTCAAGGTATTTCAGCAGGCGCTTGCGCTTACCTACCATCTGAATCAATCCGCGGCGCGCCATGTGATCGTGCTTGTTGGATTTTAGGTGTTCAGTCACCTCTTTGATACGAGCCGTCAAAATCGAGATCTGTGCCTGCGGGCTACCGACATCGTTTTTGTTGACCTGAGTCAAAGCAATCGCTTTCGCTTTGTTATCCTTTGATATCATAGGCTTTGATTATATCAGGCTTCTAACGCTGCGTCAATGCAGCGCTAGATCGTTGATATAGACGGTTGTGATTATTCTTTTGCCTTATCTAATTTATCCAAATGCAACAAATGGACAATAAGATAAACGACTAATGCTGTCGCGAGCAACGTGATAAGCGAACTAACAAATGCCCCGTAGAGAAATACGCCTCGCCGATTACCAAACTTCACGGTGAACGAGGCGGCTTGCAATCCTGCCTGCGAACCGACGATTAGCTGCACGAGCGGATCAATAAACGCTTGTACGAGTTTTTTCACCGTGTCGCCAGCAGCTGCGCCGATCGCCAAACCGACCGCTAGCCCGACTACACCCTGCTCGCGGATAAACGTTGCAAACCCTGCTAGATGACTCTTTTTTATGACATCAGCCGCTTTTAGTTCTGTCTCTTCAACGATTTTCTTTGCTGTCGGTTTTTTTGCTGATTTTTTGGTTGCTGCCATAGCCGATCTCCTTTTGCCATAATTTAACTAAACGCACCACATATATCAATACTACATCTCGTCTGGCGCGCTGATACCAAGAATTGCCAATCCGGCTTTTAAGATGTCAGCATAGAGAGCAACGATAGCGATACGATGCGCTTCTTTGTCGCTGCCAATCACCTGATGATGCTCGTAGTAGCGGTTAAATTCCTGCGCCAACTCAAAGAGATAGGCGCAAATATGATGCGGCTCTAGCCCCTGCGCTGCCTGCTCAACAGTCTCGCGATATTCGCTAAGCTTGCGGATGAGCGCACGGTCTTCATCGTATATCACCTGCGGAAATACTGGCGTTTGCGCACTCTTTTCGAGAACGCGCCGCGCCCGAGCGTGAGCATATTGCAGATAACTTCCGGTGTTACCCGTCAAGCTCACCGCGTCGTTGATGTCAAAAATTACATCGCCGCCAATTTTCACTTTCAGGAATTGGTAGCGCAGCGCGCCCGCCACGATTTCCTCGGAAGCATCGCCGCCGTGCGCCGCGATTGCCTTGGCAAATTCATTAAACAACCACTCAATCGTCACCACTTCGCCGGTGCGCGAGCTCATTTTGCCGGTACTCAATTTCACCAAACCAGTCGCGTAATTGAATAATTTACCCTTGAGCTCGGGAATCGCCAGCTCGCTAGCGGCAATCACGCCGCGGAAATACGCCGCCTGCTCCTCGCCGTTAACCGTCACCGACAGGTCGAGGTTCGGGAAATTCTGGTATTTCAGCTGAATCAAGCCCATGTCGTGCGCGCCGTACAAGCCATTGC
>CAJPSU010000103.1 GCA_905373345.1 Candidatus Saccharimonadota bacterium | reverse complement strand
GTCGACAGCTACGTGAACCAGTGGATGGAATCCGATGACGGCGTGAAAGGCGTGGATTTGTCGGGCGGACAATGGCAACGATTGGCGCTTGCCCGCAACTTTTACCGTGACAGTCCGATTATTATTTTAGACGAACCGACGAGTGCGATTGATGCGTTGGCGGAGGCGCGCATTTTCGACCGGTTGTTCCAGCAAAAACAAAAGACGATTATTACTGTATCGCACCGTCTGAGCACAATTGAGAAAGCTGATATGATTTTTATGCTTGCGCACGGTAAAGTTGTCGAGCATGGCACGCACGCCGAACTCGTCGCCCAGCACGGCGCGTATTACCATATGTTTGAATCGCAGCTCCGGCGTACATAATTATAAGCAGGCGGGGTGCTTTTGTTGTTTTGCTGCGCACTCGTACTGTTTGAGCGGTATTAAGCACTTGCATTTTACCGGCAAATACGCGATACTATTAAGTATGCTGGTACGCAATGGGGTGCCCGTTGCGATTAAAAATAAACATCAAAACCTCCGTGCCCCGGGTGGGCGCGTAACAGCACGAAAGTCGCCTCTAGAACTTGGGGCGATTTTTTGATATGATGGTAGTGATGGGGCATTAGCTCAGTTGATAGAGCGCAGCATTCGCATTGCTGAGGTCGCGAGTTTGACTCTCGCATGCTCCACCATATTCGGGTGGATTTGGGAAAGTTTGCGGGAAATTAGCTCAGTTGGCTAGAGCGCAGCATTCACATTGCTGAGGTCACAGGTTCGAGCCCTGTATTTCCCACCACAAACTAGTATATTATGCGGGGTATTAGCTCATTTGGCTAGAGCGCTTCGCTGGCAG
Source organism: Candidatus Saccharimonadota bacterium (assembly GCA_905373345.1). Lineage (GTDB taxonomy): Bacteria > Patescibacteriota > Saccharimonadia > Saccharimonadales > Saccharimonadaceae > Saccharimonas. Next base: position 1,691 of record CAJPSU010000103.1, on the reverse strand, counting down.
CGAAGAGGTGAGGAGTTCGAATCTCCTATACTCCACCAAATTATACAGGCAAGCATTGTTGCTTGTTTTTTATTTTTCACATTGACTATTTCGCTCACGTTTGCTATACTAATGCTAGGTCAATACGTTGTTTTCTGTTGCTTAAGTTGAGCTTATTGGCGTCTGGGAACGGAAAATGTAATGCGTGAAACACACCCCTAGTTGTACCGTTGCACGATAAGCGCAACTTTTTTGTTGCTAAAAATAGTAAGTAAAGGAGAAAATATGCCCCGCAACAAGCGTGAAGGATTAGTTTTTGGTGTCGCTATGGCGTTCACGATGTCATTATTTATGAATATATTTAACACGTTTCGCCACAGCGGTATATCAGTTGAGGCACTCGGACGCGCCTTGTTGCTGCAGCCGGTGATTTTTACTATTGTGATGATTGTTGAAAATGTGGTCGTATCAAAAGCAGCGCGTAAAGTCATGAACGGCATGACGCAAAAAAATGACAGCGCTTCAGCAAAAGCGCTTGCCCAGACGGTGTGCATGGTGACGGGTATGTCTCTCGCGATGAGTGTGATCGGGCTGGTGCTGTCTGGTGCGCCGCTCGCTGCGATGCCGGTACAATTTGCACTGGCGTGGCCGGTTAATTTTTGTGCTGCGTTTTTCTGGCAAGTATTTGCGGCAGCGCCTATTGCTCGCAGTGCGCTTCGACTTTTTCGCCGCTATAACCGAAATGCAGATGTTGTAGTTGCTACTGAGTAGTGTGGGTGCAACGCGGAGTTTTCGCGCGGATTATTTTGGTTGGTGCAGACCATTATGGTATAATAACTATAAGCAAGGTCTGTGTTGCCGCAGACCGTTTTTTATGAAATAAGCAGAAGCCTACGTGGTATTAAGGAACATTATGACCGACCCAAATTATATTCGAAATGTTGCAATTATTGCGCACGTTGACCATGGTAAAACGACGCTTGTCGACGGGTTACTCAAGCAATCAAATACGTTTCGCGACAATCAGGCGGAAATGGCGCAAGCGTTGATTATGGATTCGGGCGATCAGGAGCGCGAGCGTGGTATTACCATCACCGCCAAGCAGACGACGGTGTACTATGGTGATTACAAAATCAATATTATTGATACGCCGGGGCATGCGGATTTTTCCGGCGAGGTTGAGCGGACGCTTAATATGGCGGACGGCGTATTGCTTGTCGTCGATGCACAGGAAGGACCAATGCCGCAAACGAAATTCGTTTTGAGTAAAGCGTTGGAGCTGGGTCTAAAGCCGGTAGTAGTGATCAATAAAATTGATAAGCCGGCGCGGCGCGTTGCTGAAGTTGAAGACGAACTGGCGGATTTATTTTTGGAGCTCGCGACCGATGAGTCGCAGCTAAAGTATCCGGTGTATTATGCAGCGGCGCGCGATGGCAAATCGTGGGTGCATATGCCAAGCGACCCAAGTGAGCCGGCTGATTTAGCGCCGATTTTCGAGGCGATTATTCAGCAAATTCCTGCACCAAACGTGTCGGTAGACGGTTCGTTTCAAATGCTCGTAACAGCCCTGCAGTATGATAGCTTTTTGGGAAAGTATGCGATTGGGCGGATTAGCCGCGGTGTCGCTAAACGCGCAATGCCGATTGTGCTAATGAAAACTGACGGCGCGGCGCAAAACGCTAAAATTGATAAATTATTTATTAGCCGCGGGC
>CAJPSU010000102.1 GCA_905373345.1 Candidatus Saccharimonadota bacterium | reverse complement strand
ACGTTGAAGCGCCAACGATCAGTATGTATCTCGGGCCGAATACCAGCCCGATGAAAGGCCGCGAGGGCGAATTTACAACATCGCGGCAGATCGGCGATCGGTTGCAGCGCGAGCTAGAGACAAATGTGGCACTTCGTGTGCGCGAGGACGGCATTGGATTTATTATTTCGGGTCGCGGCGAATTACATTTAAGCGTGCTAATTGAAGCGATGCGGCGCGAGGGTTATGAGTTTGAAGTTGGGCGTCCGAAAGTTGTAACGATAAACGAAGACGGTATCGAGAAAGAGCCGGTTGAAGAACTGTTGATTGAAATTGGTGCAGAGTTTGTCGGCGTTGTCAGCCAGGAGCTTGGCAAGCGTAAGGCGGAATTGGTTAAGCAAGAACAAACCGCGAGCGGTGCTGCGCGCATGACCTATCTCATCACGACGCGCGCGTTGATTGGATTGCGCAACACGCTATTGACCGACACGAAAGGTACGGTGATTATGTATAGCTTGCCGCATGGTTATCAGCCGGTGAGCAGCGCGTTGCCGCGAACGCGCAATGGCGTGTTGATTGCTTTTGAAGCTGGTACAACGACGCCGTATGCGCTTGAAAACGCCGAAAGCCGCGGCGAATTATTTGTCGGACCGGGCGTAGAGGTGTATGCTGGCATGATTGTCGGGCTAAACAATCGTATGGACGACATGGAGATCAACGTTTGCAAAGCGAAGCACCTGACAAACATGCGTTCAAAATCAAGCGACGGCACAGTACAGTTGACGCCGCATACAGAACTTAGTTTAGAACAATCAATTGACTTTATCGAAGACGATGAGCTACTTGAGGCGACGCCGAAAAGTTTGCGTTTGCGTAAAAAATATCTCGACGCTAACGAACGCAAACGTCATAATAAATCGTAAATAACAATCCCCCGCGCGGTAGGGCGGGGGATTGTTATTAGCTTTAGCTATTAGCCGATGTACTGTACTGTGATTCGCTTTCGCTTCATAGTTCTCCTTTTTATTTTTTAGTGATGTTTGTGTGATTAACCACTGTGTTTATATTAGCATAAGCATGATAAAAAGTCAATAGTATTTTTTAATATTCTTGTTGTAACAGAGGCGGCTATTGTATATAATATACGCTTATGAAAAACGTAGACAATCACTCTGTGTTGCGTAAACGCTGGGCAAATGTAAACGCCTTGTATCAAATTTATCCGCGATCATTTATGGATTCAAATGGCGATGGTATTGGTGATTTGCGTGGTGTAATTGACAAGCTAGCCTATATAAAAAGCGGTGAAAAATCGCTTGGCATCGACGCGATTTGGTTTTCTCCGTTCTATCCATCACCGCAAGCTGACATGGGCTATGACGTGTCGGAATATTGCGATATTGATCCGATGTTTGGCTCGCTTGATGATTTTCGCGAACTGATCGAAAAAGCGCACGCAAGCGGCATTAAAGTCATGGCTGATTTCGTGCCGAACCATACAAGCGATCAGCACCCGTGGTTTCTGGAGTCGCAATCGTCGCGCGATAATGACAAAAGTGATTTTTATACGTGGCATGATGCGCGCGCGGATGGTTCGCCGCCGAATAATTGGTTGAGTATTTTTGGCGGTTCGGCGTGGCAGTGGAATGAATCGCGGCAGCAATATTATTTACATACGTTCTTGAAAGAGCAGCCCGATTTGAATTGGGACAATCCGGCGGTGCGCCAAGAAATGAAGCGCGTTCTGAGATTTTGGCTTGATTTAGGCGTTGATGGATTTCGCGCTGACGCAGTGCGGTGGATTAGTAAAGATCCGCAGTTGCGTGACGATCCGCTCGCGGCGCATTGTTCTGACGAGCAATCAGTGCAGTCGTTTGATGATTTGCAGCATAAATATAGCCGTTTTTGGGAAAATCTGTTTCCATATTTGCGCGAGCTGACGGATGTTGTGGCATCGTATGACGATAGAATCATGATTTTCGAAGACTATCCCGATGGAAATTACGGCACGCAGGAACAATATCTCGGATTTTACGGCGTCAACCCTGACGTGTCGATGCCATTTAATTTTGAAGGCTTGAGTGCGAAGTTTTCAGCGGAATCGTTTAGTACGATGGTGAATGAATTTCAGGGCATGATTAATCCTGATATTCATACGCCGGTGTATTGTTTTAGCAATCACGACCAAGCGCGAATTGCGACGCGTTATGGCGGTACAGAACAGGCGCGGCTCGTTGCGCTGATGCAGTTGACGCTGCCGGGTCTGCCGGTGGTGTACTACGGCGACGAGATCGGTATGATGAACGCGCCGATCCGATTTGATGAAATTCAAGACAAGTCAGTATTTAGCCACGGTAACGACGAGTCGGTCGGGCGCGATCCCGAGCGTACGCCTATGCAATGGACAGGTGAAAAAAACGCCGGTTTTAGCCAAGTAAAACCGTGGTTACCTGTTGATCCTATAAGTAAAAAAGTGAATGTTAATGTTGAGCAGCACGACCCCGATTCGTTTTTTGCCTTATACCAGCGGCTACTGAAATTACGCAGTCAGTACGAGATTTTGCGCATGGTCTAATACGAGCCGATCGGTGATGCGGGCGACGACATATTTGCGTATGCCCGGTGG
>CAJPSU010000101.1 GCA_905373345.1 Candidatus Saccharimonadota bacterium | reverse complement strand
ATTTTAGCGCCTGCATGGCGCGTGCCGGCTGGCGCTTCGGCGCGCGCAAAATAAATTCTTTCGGTTCGATGTAGGTAAAGGTGTCGGCGCAAATGCAGACGTCAACGCCGCGTTCGGCAGCGCGTACGAGTTCGTCGACGATTGCTTGCGACCGCTCGTCGTTGGCTCGGAATGTCGTTGCAATCATCGCGACGCGGTAGCGGGCTTTGGCAATTTTTTTCGCTGCATCGCGCGCATAATCGGCTGCAGGTAATAATTTCGGTGAATGTAACGCGTTCATTCGTCTAGTATACTACTCTCTGCTAAAAGCTGGTACACTAGATACATAGCTAACTATGAAGGAGGTATAATGGCAGATTTTAATCAAATACTCGCGCCAGGCGATGTTGACGGCGGCGTTGTTAATGTGGTGGTAGAGATTCCGCAGGGATCAAACCACAAAATCGAATGGAATCGTGACCTCGCAGTGATGCAGCTTGACCGCGTTGAGCCGGCGATTTTTGCGAAACCGACGAATTACGGATTTATTCCGCAAACGCTTGATGAGGACGGTGATGAACTAGATGCGCTCATTGTCACCGACCAGCCGCTTGCAACCGGCGTATTTTTGGAGGCAAAAGTAATCGGCGTATTGGAGTTTGTGGATGACGATGAAGTCGACGATAAGGTTATTGTTGTGCCGGCAGACGACCGCAACGCCGGCAACGCGATTAATTCGCTAGAAGACGTGCCGCCGCAATTACTCAAGCAAATTGAGCACCATTTTAACCACTATAAAGACTTGAAAAAGCCAGGCTCAACCGTTGTGAAAGGCTTCGGCGATGCTGCGCGCGCCAAAGAAATTATCCGCGCCGCTATTGAACGCTGGAATAATCGTTAGCACACTGAAATAGTAACTGTAAGGGAGGAAAAATGGATTACTATAGTAATTATGACACATATAGCTACACAACGACAAGTACAGTGACGAGCGCCGTTGCAGGTGTGGTACTGATCTTCTCGTTGGTGGCAATGATCGCGTCGGTATTGATGATCATTGGTTTGTGGAAGGTGTTCACCAAAGCCGGTAAGCCAGGATGGGCGGCGATTGTGCCGATTTATAATATGATTACGCTATTTGAGATCGTTGGCCGTCCGGCATGGTGGGTGCTTTTGACATTTGTGCCGTTCGCAAACCTTTATGTAGTCATCATGGTAGCGATTGATTTGGCGAAAGCGTTTGGTAAATCGGGCGGATTCGCGGCGCTCTTGATATTACTGCCGCCTGTCGGCTATATGATGCTCGGTTTCGATAAGTCGGCGTATACAGGTCCGGTCGCGGCGATGCAGCCGGCATATCCGGGCGCGCCAGCTTATCAGCCTGGTCAACCCCAGCCGCCAGCGCAACCAGCGCAAGCTCCGGCTCAAGGCGATAGCGGACAGCCACAGCCGCCGCAAGCGAAATAATCCATAATATAGAGCATAAAAATAGCCGGTACGGTAGTTGTCCGGCTATTTTTTATTTTTCCGCCGCCGCGCCGTCCGGTGAATAATTTCACCGACGTGGCCGAGTTGCCCAAGTAAGCTATTTTTACGCAGCTGCGCTTTGAATTTCATGCGCGCGTGTCCGGTGATCATATGATTGCTCCAACCTGGTTTTGGCTTGGCTTTTTTGTTGGTAAGAATTTCAATCGTATCGCCATGCTGTAATTTATAACTAAACGGCTCCATCTTGCCGTTTACCAAAAAGCCGCTTGCTTTCGCCGCCAGATCAGAGTGTACGCGGTAGGCGTAGTCAAGCGGAAACGAGCCGTCTGGTAAATCGTAGATGTCGCCCTTCGGCGAGTACACAAAAATTCGGTCGCCAAACAAATCAACTTTTAGATTTTCAGTATCAAATTCTTTGCCTTCGCGAATCAGCGCTGCCGCCGATTGTAGATGTCGGATCCAATGTAAATCTGTCGGCAGCGACGCCATCGTGCCGGATTTATAGGCGTCCGTTAACTTTTGCTCGTTGTAGTGGAAGCTTGCCGCCAAACCGCGCTCGGCGTAGTCGTGCATTTCGTGCGTACGAATTTGAAATTCTACCGCTTGGCCGTTTTTTGTCGCGACCGTTGTGTGCAGGCTCTGGTAGCCGTTTGGTTTTGGCTTGGAAATATAGTCCTTGATGCGCCCGACCATCGGCTCGTACATGCTATGCAGCTCGCTTAGTACGAGATAGCATGTATCAATATCGTTGACAATGATGCGCAAAGCTATCAAATCGTAAATATCGTCGATGTTCGGCACGCGCTGCATTTTTTTGTATAGGCTGTAGGTGCTTTTCACGCGCCCGTCGATGTCGTGTGCGATATTTTCTTTAGTGAGATGCGCGTCGACGGCGCGGCGCACTGTATCAAGTTTGCGCTGGCTTTTCTTGATGCGGCTGTCTTTGAGCGCAACGGTTTGGTTGTACTTTTCGGGCATAAGATATTTGAAGCTGAGTTCTTCAAGCTGCACGCGCAGCCGCCCCATATTCAGGCGGTCGGCAAGCGGCGCAAAGACGTTAAGCGTTTCGCGGGCAATTTTTTTCTGTTTTCCTCCGCTCTTGAACTGCAGTGTTTGCATATTATGCAGGCGGTCGGATAGCTTGATAATGATAACGCGAACGTCTTGCCCGAC
>CAJPSU010000100.1 GCA_905373345.1 Candidatus Saccharimonadota bacterium | reverse complement strand
TTTGCATACCGTGCGATATAAGGCATGGCGTGCTAGGATAGTGCTGAAATAGGTTTAAGTAAAACCTAAAAAGTGAGCTAAATATTTGAAGGGGAGCAAAAAGGTATTTTTGGTTTTTTTATTCTCGGTTTCAAAAGTTCAACGAAGAAGTCGCCATTTCTGGCGACGGTTCCGTTTTAATCTTGTATGTGGCTGGGTCGGCAGGATTCGAACCTGCGAATGCTGGGACCAAAACCCAGTGCCTTACCACTTGGCGACGACCCAATATCACCGGCTACGGACAGAAATGATTATATCATATACTATTTCTAATTGAAAATGACCGCCCAGCTACATTATAATTGCGCAACTTAAGATGATCAACCCTTTCTGGCGCATTTGATGTCCAGCTCGTTCCAGCGCGACTGGAACTCAAGTGCTTTATCTAGTGAACTTTGGTTATAAATCCTTTAGTAAAGATCGCTCCTCTTCGGTCAGCTCTCTTTGTTTGAAATATTTCCTTGCCTCATCTTCTATCAAGCAGAATACCCAGGCGAGGAGGACGAATATAATCGGAAAAGCGACTAAATGTAAAGCATAAAATAATCCAATTGGCAAACCTATAATCAGAACTACCAAAACAGGTATAAATGATTTTATGTTCGTCTTGCGAATGGCATACCATTCTGTAAAAAATAGTGCGATTGATATGAATAGAACTAACGCTTTCATAATGCTATTTCTGCTCTTTTCTATGGGAATTAATTAGTTTTTTAGCTGCCTCGTAGGTCACTTCGCCATCAAGGGTTAGCTGCTTAACTAAGCTGATAAACGTATTATTTTCTGGCGGGTCATTAGAAGCTTTTTGAATCAATTTATCTAGCCGCAGCCGAATAGTTGGGTACGAGACATTGTAATACTTAGCCATCTCTTTGAGAGATCCCGAATTAATAATAAATCGCCTTGCGAACTCAAGGTCTTCTTCGGTCAATAGAGTCAGCCACTGAGGAAGTTCGTTTGTAGATATTTTTTATTGTCTCCTTTCTGTCCCTATGCTAAACCTAAATAATATTAAAGTCAAGTTTAATATTATTTAGGTTTTATTGTTTTAGCCAATTTCTTCAAACGATTTCTAATAGCCCGTTTATTGAAAAAAGGAATGCACTACCGATAGCAGCACACTCCTAGCTGTATTGCTTTTATGAGCTACCTTTTCTCTCCGTAGCCTTTCGTCAGCTTTTTATTGCGCAACTTCAATACTACATCCGCTGCTTTTGCCAACTGCTTGCTGTGGGTGACGACGATGACGCATTTGCCGTTGTCGTGAGCGGCTGAGCGCAGAGTAGCGATAATATCGCTGGCGGTAGCTTCGTCTAGATTGCCGGTCGGTTCGTCGGCGAGAATAATTGGCGCGTCGGAAACAAGGGCGCGCGCAATCGCGACGCGCTGCTGCTGTCCGCCGGATAGTTTGAGAACATTGCGGCGGATATGGTCGTCATCTAAGCCCATGTCGCGCAAGGTTTCGGCGGTGGCTTTTGGATTGACGAGTTTCAGGTTCTCTAATGGCGTTAGGTAGTCGATCAGATTGTAGTTTTGAAAAACCAGCGAGATAGTGTGCTTGCGGTGATATGAATAACCCCGGTCGGCAATATTTTGATCGTCAAAGAGGATCTGTCCGCCGGTCGGTTCGTCTAGACCAGCGAGCAACCCGAGCAATGTTGATTTACCGGCGCCGGATTGCCCGACGATAGCGTAGAAGTTTCCTGGCTGGAAATCGTAGCTAATACCATTAAGCACATTGCTTGTACCGTCGGCGTATGAGTAGATAATGTTGTCGAGAGTTAGTGTTGACATAAAGTCTCCTATCGTAATGTGGTTAAAATTTGTTTCGGGGTGCGGCGTAGGATGGGTATAAGAGCGACTACGCCAGAGATAATAACTACAGCAAGACCAAGGCTGGCTGCGAGAAGGTAGCTAGCGAGTGGCGCAGCTTGCGGCCGAACGGTCAGCGTGCCGGCAACATGGCTGGAGTTATTCAATAGATTGGCCGTGAGATGGTGTGATAGTGCCTGGCTACTAAGCATAGCGCCTAGCAACGCGACGATGGCGATAAGCAATAACTCAATCATTATTTGCTCGGCGATTTGCCGTTTGCTTGTGCCGATGGCGAGCAATGTGCCAATCTCGTGGATGCGGCTGCGTACCCAGAAAACCAACACGAGCGACAGTGTTGCTATTCCAGCGAGACTAATGCCAAGCGTACTGATGGCTAGAATGCGCTCAATGCTAGCGATGCTATTGATAACGTTGGCAAATGACGCAGCATTATCGGTTAATTCTAGTTTGCTCCACTCAAGCGGCAAAGTTTTGACGCGCCTGACGAGGTCTGGCAAAGCACGCGGGTTGGAGGAAAAGTATGTGGCGCGGGTAAGCTGCTTAGAACCAGATAGTTGCTGCGCCGCCGCTAAAGAAGTAATGATTTGGTTTTCTGTCTGATCGGACGGTAGCGGACCAGGTTTGTCGGTTTTGCCGCTGAATATGCCGGTGATAGTAAGATCAACCTGACGGTCGCCTTGCTGTAGCTGTATGCGGTCGCCTAGTTTTAACCCGTTCTTTTGTGCAAAGGCCGTGTGGATCAACGCCGACTGCTGGCTATCCTTGCTGAGGTGCTTGCCCTGCTCCAGCTGGTATAATCGCCCGGTAAATT
>CAJPSU010000099.1 GCA_905373345.1 Candidatus Saccharimonadota bacterium | reverse complement strand
CTATGGTACAAAGTATTTGGGAACGATTCCGGCATCGCTTGAATCGTCGCCCGACTCGTTGTCAGTCATTCGCGGGGCGAATGCCGATGAAGTAGCCGCAAAAGATGATTATGGTCAGAGTATGTTTGTTGACATGTATAAATTTGACACGAGCGGTATGAAAGCGGGGTTTGGCGCGGTAGGATTAGCGCTTATTGCAGTTGGCGGTACGGTTTTACTCTTTCCGATCGTGATGTTTGTAGCGGTTGCGACGCAGCTCGGAAGTGCGCAGCGCGAGCAGCGTTACGCAGCAATTCGACTAATCGGCGGTACGCGGCGCCAAGTGACGAAGATTCTCTTGTTTGAATCATTTATCGCAACGCTCGCCGGAGTCGTTGTCGGCTCGTTGGCGTATCTAGCAACATTGCCTCTCTTGCAGCAATATAAATTTGACGATATGCGTTTTATGTCGCAGGACATGGTCGTTGGCTGGGGGCAATACGCGTTGATTGTCGGTCTAACACTCGTGCTTAGCCTGGCGGCAAACTGGTGGGGTATGCGCCACGTGCAAACGTCGCCGCTTAGTGTGGCGCGCAAGCAGAAAGTCGCGAAAAAACCGCGGTTATGGCGCGTCATTCCATTGCTCGCTGGACTCGGTATCTTTGTCTGGATGACACTGCCGGAGGGTGCAAAATGGGTAAAAAGCGCAGATGATGCTATGACGCCAATGCTGGCGTTGATGGGCGGTATTGTACTTGTGATGTTTGGCTTGGTTCTGGCAGGATCGTGGCTAACATATGTATTGTCTCGCGTTGCCGCCCACTTCACGGCGCGCCCGTCGACACTTATTGCAGGCAAGCGAATCTCTGGTCAATCAAAACAAGTGTTTCGTAGTGTGAGCGGTGTGGTCTTGGCGCTCTTTGCTGGTAGTTTTTATCTCACGGCGGTTGGCGGCATTGATAAGCTGAACGCTGATGCTGTTAATAACAACGGCTACTCGCAGCTCAAGCGAGATGCTGCGCTTGTGGTGATCGAGCCAGCGGCAGGCGATTTAACTGAACTATTACGCTCGCAGAACTATGTGAAGTCGGTCGAAAAGATTTACCGCAAAGATGACAGTTCATATATTCCATGCCATGTGTTGCCCGTGTATACGCGCCACATTTGTCCAGACAATAAAGAGTATGCGGTGGTGAATTTTAACGAAAAAGTGGTTAAAACGGTTGCGACAGTCGATGCTGTTGATAAAGGCGCGACGCTGTCAACGTATATGGTGGCATTGAATAGCAATGACAATATCGACGCGCTGCGTACGCTTATTGCAGAGAATAGTTCGCAAACCGCGAATCGTTATGTTATCAGCGGCACGTACGCGCAGCAGCCGCATATTAGTCCGGTGGTTAAAAGTTTTGCCGAAATGGCATATGCTGGTATCGGTTTGACTATGTCAGTAGCGGTTTGCAGTATGATCGTATCGACAATTGGCGGATTGCTGGAGCGCCGACGTTCGCTCTTGACGCTGCGCCTCGGCGGCATGACGATCGGACAATTAAAGCAGATTGTGATGATTGAGTCGCTTATCCCGCTCGTGAGCGTATCGCTCGTGGCGGCTGGTTTGGGGGTATGGGTCTCAACCATATTCTTGTCGTCGCTTTCAAACACAGTTAGGCCAACGCTTACGTCGACATATTACTGTATCGTTGGCGGATTGCTCGCGGCGGCAGCCGTTGGCGTTTATCTTGTGTTGCCGATGATTAAGAAGATAACATCGCTTGAGGAAAACCGGACAGAATAATGGCACGCTCTCCTCTATTGTGCAAACAAAGAGAGTTTAGTAGAATAGAGGAGGTGTGGCTCTTTAGCCCAGTTGGTAGAGCAGAGGCCTGAAGAGCCTTGTGTCACTAGTTCGAGTCTAGTAGGAGCCACCAGAAAAGCACGCTCTAGGATGGTATAGAGGGTGTTTTTCTTTTGCCTTTATTTTCGTATTTTTACCACATACGGTATCATAAGTATATGTTCAAAAAATATGTCCTGAAGAAAATGAAGCGATACGTCATTGACTATTTTGCGTATCACCCCGAAATCAAACTCATTGTTGTTGCTGGCAGCGTTGGCAAGACGAGTACGAAGCGCGCACTTGGCGATCTGCTCGTGCAACGCTACCGCGTGCGCATGCACGAAGGCAATCATAACTCTGAAGTGTCGGTGCCGCTCGCGATTCTCGGTATTGCTTTGCCAACGAAGTTGAAAAATCCATTTTCGTGGTTCGGCGTATTTCGTGCGGCGCGGCGGCGGATTCGGCAGCCAACTGATGTTGATGTTATCGTCCAAGAACTTGGCGTTGATCATCCTGGCGATATGGCAGCGTTTGGCGAATATTTGCGTCCGGATATTGCGCTTGTGACTGCGGTGACGCCAGAGCACATGGAGTTCTTTGGTACGATTGAGGCAGTGGCGCAAGAAGAATTGTCGGTGTTGTCGTTTTCGAAAGTCGGGCTCATCAACCGCGATGATATCGATGGGCGATTTGCGGATCTTATCAATAATCCAAATTTCAGTACGTACGGTACGTCTGGCAGCGCTGAATTTCGGTTTGAGCCGCAGCGATTTGATGCTGATGTCGGCTATGAGGGTACGATTATTGCGTCGGAGTACGGTTCATTTCCGGCGACAATCAAAGTTGCGGGCGAGCACAGCCTGCGTCCGATTATGGGCGCG
>CAJPSU010000098.1 GCA_905373345.1 Candidatus Saccharimonadota bacterium | reverse complement strand
GGATTTGAACTGCTGCGCGCGAAGCTTGATAAAGAAGGACTGTTTGCACCGGAACGTAAGCGCGTATTGCCGGCGATCCCAGCACATATTGGCGTGATCTCAAGTACGCAGGCGGCGGGGTATACAGACTTTATTACAATTTTAAACAAGCGCTGGGGCGGTATGCGGGTTGATGTCGCACACGTGCAGGTGCAGGGCGAAGCGGCAGCCGACCAAATTATCGCAGCAATCCGTTATTTTAACGAGTCGGAGCATCCGCCCGAAGTGCTTGCGATTTTGCGCGGCGGCGGAAGCGCCGACGACCTAGGCGTGTTTAACGACGAGCTGCTTGTACGTGCGATTGCATCAAGTCGAATCCCAACGCTGGTCGGCGTGGGGCACGAAATTGACACGACGCTCGCTGATTTAGCGGCTGATGTGCGCGCCGCCACGCCAAGCAACGCAGCACAAATTATCGCGCCGGATAAACGCGAATATATCGCAGTGACACATCATCAAGTATCAAGGATTATAGCGCAGTTTGACAGTAACATTGATATAACACGGCAGGAAACGAGACGTTTGCTGGCGCGTAGCCTTGAGGCGGCTGAACAGAGAATTGACATGTCGTTGAATCAGACTGAACAACAGCGCCGCATGCTTGCCGCCTACGATCCGCGAGCAGTGTTGGCGCGCGGTTATGCGATTGTACGCGGCGCGGCGCGTGTCGGCAGCGAAATTACGATTCAGCAGAGTAAACAAACGATAACAGCGGAGGTGACACATGTCGCAGCAAACGAATAAATCGGTATCAGAAAAAATGGCGCAGCTTGGCGAATTGGTCGCGTGGTTTGAAAGTGATGAGTTCGCGCTTGAAGACGCGATTAAGAAATTCCGCGAAGCAGAAGAATTAGCGAAATCAATTGAAAACGACTTAAAAAACATCAAAAATGATATAAATGTTATCAAAAAGCGGTTCGACGAGGTATAAGCGCGTCGTGTCGTGGCTACTCTTTGCAATTCTTGCTATTGTTATCCTGGTTGGGTTTAGCGCGTTTACAGGAGCGCCGTACGTGCCGTCGCACCGGCGTGATGTCGCGCGGGCGTTTCGCGAATTGTATCCGTTAAGCGCCGGTGACGTTTTAGTTGATATTGGTTCGGGCGATGGTGTTGTATTGCGCCAGGCGAGCAAGTGCGGCGCGCGGGCGGTCGGCTACGAAATTCATCCGCTGCTCGTTTTACTGTCGCGGTGGTTGTCGCGCGGCGATGCCCGCGTGACGGTGCGCTTTGCAAATTTCTGGCGCGTTGATTTGCCGAATGACACGACTGCCGTATATGTGTTTGGCGATAACCGCGATATGTCGCGCATGGTGCGGTATGTTGAGGTGCAAGCGGCGAAAATCGGTCGTCCACTGCACCTCATTAGCTATGGATTTCAGGCGAATGGTTATAAGGCGGCGAAATCAATTGGTGCGCATCATTTATATATCATTAACCCTTTGCATAAATAGCCGCGACCACGTATAATCATAACCATGAAGACACGACAAAACAGTGAAAAAGGAGCGATCAAGGGTAGCATTGTTGCTATCGTGGTGCTGGTGATTTTAGTAATCGGGTTTGGCGCGTTTAGCGTGTGGGCATATTTGCAGTATATGGATCAGAAAAAAGATGTTGATGGCAAGATTGATGTCGCAACCGCTGAAGCAGTCAAGAAGAATAGCGAGGAAATGCAGGCGAAGTTTGAGGCGGCGGAGAAAGAGCCGAAGCGCCAGTTTGCCGGACCGTCTGACTATGGCAGCTTAACGTTTGATTATCCAAAAACTTGGAGCGCGTATCAAGCAACCGACATCAGCAAGGGCGGCGGCGTGACGTATGAGGCGTATCTGAATCCAGTACTTGTACCGCCGATCACGCAGACGTCGAAATTTGCGCTGCGTATTACGATTGAGCAAAAGACATACGACCAATCGGTGGCGCAATACGATCCATATGTTAAGCGCGGCGATTTGAAATCAAGCGCATATAGCGACGGTAAGCGTACAGGCGTGAAGCTCGTTGGTAACTTTACAAAAGATATTTATGGTACGGCAATTCTGCTGAAAATGCGCGACCGCACCTTGACGATTCGCACTGACGGCGATGTATTTACCGAAGATTACGAAGCACTTCTTAAGACAGTGAAGTTCAACGAATAAACAAATGCGCTTACGCTAGAGCTGATGCTTGCCTGCGTGCTACACTGGAAGTACGATGCAGGAGGGTAGAACGCGAGAGCTGTTTCGGCTGCCTCTAGTGGCAGCAGCGGCGCATGAGTTAAAAGCGCCGTTGGCACTTGTGCGGCAGCTGTCGTTAGCGCTTGAGACGGGCGGTTATACTGATACGGAGCGGGCGGTTTTGCAGCGGCGCATTACGTTGACGACTGAACGTGCCTTGCGGCTAACAACAGATTTAACGCGTGCTGAACGGCTTGACGATGGACTGTTTAAGGTTGAGCCGCTTAATCCGATTGTGCTATGCGAAGAGGTGGCGGATGAATTATCGCCGCTTTATACAGCGCACAACCGAACGATCGGCGTAAAATCACACAGAAGGCAGTTGTTAGGACTTGCAAACCGCGAGCTGTTGCGGCGTATTCTGCTTAATTTTACCGATAACGCGCTTCATTATAGTTTGCGTGATGCGCCGGTGTATATTTCGGCGCAGCAGCGCCAGCGCGGTGCTGTGATCCGGCTCGGCGTGCGCGACTATGGATCGGCAGTACC
>CAJPSU010000097.1 GCA_905373345.1 Candidatus Saccharimonadota bacterium | reverse complement strand
TTAGGAGGAATGTTGAATGAACTATAAATATAAAAATCCATACGAGCATTTGTCTGGAAAATTAAATGATAGAAAACTGATTGCTGCCGGTTTTTCAGAAAAAACCTATGATACAGGGAATGTCAAGCTGAACTATGTCATTGGCCCTAATAATGGACCAAGTTTGTTGTTGATTCCAGCTCAAATTGGCATATGGGAAAGTTATAGGAAAGTACTCTTACCACTATCGAAAATTTTTCAAGTATATGCCATAGATGTGAGAGGTCACGGAAAATCTTCTTGGACACCTGGACATTATTCATGGAAAATTATTGGTGAGGACATAAAGCTATTTATAGAAAATGTGATAAAACAAAAAGTAATTATCAGCGGAAATTCATCGGGTGGCATTATCGCTCTTTGGTGCGCCGCTAATATTCCCGAATATGTTTCCGGGATTGTTCTTGAGGACGCGCCTATTTTTTCTGCTGAAATGCCGCGGTTTAAAGAACAAGATAAATTTGTATATGACGGGCTGAAACACCTCGTTGATCAAATCGGGAATATACAAGATAGAGATTTGGCAAATTATTTTAAAGACATGGAAGTGCCGGCCTCTGATAAGAGGATCAAAAGAATTCCAAATTGGTTTGTCAGTTGGTTATCGCGAAAGATAAAGAAGTCTCAAGATAAATACCCTGATAGTCCAGTCGAAATTGGATTCCCGTTCCCGAATAGCTTGCGTTTGCTAATTAAATCACTATCTATGTTTGACCCGGATTTTGCCAGAGCCTTCGTAGACGGTAGATTTTATGATGGTATTGAACATGCAGAGGCTTTTGAGAAAACGAAATGCCCCATATTGCTTATTCAAGCCGATTGGAAGCGATACGAAAATTACGGGCTTGTGGGAGCATTTGATGATGATGACGCTCAGCATGCTATTTCCTTAGCTCCGCAAATAATATATAAAAAGGTCTCCGCTAATCATGTTATTCATGCTTTCAAGCCAAAAGAATATATAAAACTATTATCAGAATTTAGAGAAATAGTATCTGACAATTCTATAGTCTAATGCACCTCACTATAAAACGTACTCCTTCATAAATAAAGGAGTACGTTTTGTTTTTCTACATTCGCGCTGTTTAGTAAATAAACTGTCCAAACGTCCCAGGGCGCACCGTGCGTTTATTATAATTGCCGGCTTTGTAGTTCCAACCCATTTCAGACACAGTATACGAGCCATCGGCATTAACGCTTTCGACATAAGCGACGTGTCCATTCGTGACGGCGACTGCGCCGGCTTGCGGTGCTGTGCCGGTAGATTTGCCGGCGCGCTGTGCAGCACCGATCCAGTTATAGCCGGCGTTGCCGTACACTGCAACATCAGGACGGCGGCTATGTACGTAGTCGGTGCACCACATGCCGTTGCCAACGTAGTAGCTGCTTGAGTTGACCGGCTTGCTCGTGTACTGGCGCGTTGTATATGTACTGCGCCGAGCGGCAGGTGCAGGCGCCGCCTGTGCGCGGGCTGTTTGCTGGGCGGCAAGCGCGGCGCTCGTGCGGTCGGCGAGCTGCTCGTCGGCAGCTGGCACGCGGATTTTGTCGCCCGGATTAATCGCGTCTGGGTTGGCGATTGATTCGTTTGCATCAAACAAACGTGTCCATGTCGTACCGTTCGCCTCGGCGATTGAACTAAGCGAGTCGCCCTCCGCCACCGTTACGATAACATCTTTTTTATCGTTTTTTGGCTCTTTGTCTTTTTTGTCAGATTCTTGTTTACTATCGGTTGACGTTTTGTCGTCCGATGTGGTTGGTGTGGATTCGGCAAACGCCGGAGCACTCCAGAGCGCTGCGGAAATGGCAACCGCCAACACCGCTAATGCTTTGTTGAAACGCATCGTTTCCTCCTTATACCCCCACGGCAAAAGGTAATAAAATTTATAAATTATCAAACCGTGGAACGCAATGCTTACGCTTATATGTCAATAGCAAAGTGCAAACATGCAAAGCCGATACTAGCACGCCAAAAATATGCTGTCAACGATTTTTTGCGTAATATGGCAAAAGAACAGATATAAAATACCTAGACTTTTGATTCACTTTTTGGTACAATCAAATGTGTAATAATTCAATAGGTTGGGAGACTAGTCAAGATAATGACTCGTCGTTCGCACCACAGAAAGGAATCACTAAACTATGGCAAGGAAAGCCGAATTGCTTGAGCAAGCAGCTAAACTGAAACTTGATGTTTCGGCAAAAAACACGATCGCAGAAATTGAAGCAGCGATCAGTGCAGCCAACGCATCGCTTACTGCAAACGAATCAACTAAAGGCTCTGGTGTTGTCGCAGAGCGTGAAGCTGCTGTGGCAAAAAGTGGTAAGCGCAGCGCTAAGGCGCTTGAAGAGGCTGAAGCAAAAGCAGAAAAAGAAGCTCGCAAACAAGCTGGCGACACTACGCCGCAAGGCGATGTTGACGCAGCGGTTAAAAAAGGTCCGGCGCCAAAAGTCCGTCCGTTGATTGAGCGCCGCGGCAAAGCCTATCGCAAAGCCGCCGAGAAAGTTGAGGCAGATAAGATTTATAACCTGCATGATGCGCTTATGCTTGCAGTAGAAACCAATCCAGCAAAGTTTGACGCTAGCGTTGAGGTTCATGTGCGCTTGGGTGTTGATCCGCGCCAAGCTGATCAAAACATCCGCGCTACTGTCGTGCTGCCGCACGGTACGGGCAAAACCGTCCGCGTTGCTGTCTTTGCGCCAGAAGCTGACGCCGCTAAAGCAAAGGAAGCCGGCGCCGACGT
>CAJPSU010000096.1 GCA_905373345.1 Candidatus Saccharimonadota bacterium | reverse complement strand
ATACATACCCATTATTGTTCAAATAACCCGTAAGCTCGCTGCGCACATTGCCTTTTTCGGCATCAAGCTCCTCTTGCTTAAACCGCGGCTGGCAAATCGCAACTTGCTGCAACCGCAAGATTCGCTCCCATTCAAAATCCGCGCATTCCGCCACATACACCATCGACAAATCGCTCGTCATCGCGTTATGGTAAGCGCCATTCTTGGTAAATTCTGCTTCGTAAGCGTGTTCGTTTGCAAACTGCGCGTTCGCGCCAAATGCCATATGCTCCATGATGTGTGCTGTTTCGTACACATTTTTATCGCCGACATAGCGGTTGCCGGCACGAAAATGAAAGCGGAAACTCATCACCGTCGCGCCTGGCACATCAATCAACAATCCGCGCGCGCCATTTGCTAAGCGCACCTCTGATACTGTATGTTTCATCTTATCGCCTCTTCTTACGGTTTTGGCGCTGCGCCTTTTTCTTCTTGCGCGCAACGTTGCGTTTATGGTTGATGTCGGCGTTGGTTTTGGTCGTTTTTACTTTGGTAAAATCACGATCGCGATTCTCCTCGCCGCCGGTAATTTCATTCACGCCGTGCTCAACTGATGTTTCCGCAAGTTTAGTTAGCTCAGTTTCGTGGTCATCATCAACCGATTCGCGGCTGATCGCGTCAGTCGGGCGCACATGATAAATCGCCCGCAACACTTCGTCGCGTAACGTCGCTTGCAAACTGTCAAACAACTTCTGCGACTCGCTGCGGTACTCAACCAGCGGATCACGCTGCCCAACGCTGCGCCAGTGAATACCCTCGCGCAAATGCTGCATGTTCTCTAAGTGCTGCATCCACAAGGTATCAAGCACCTGAAGATATACTTCGCGCTCAATCCGGCGGATCAGATCTTCGCCCATTTCCGACTCTTTCTCGGCATACAGTTTTTGCGCCGCCTCAAGCGCTGTCTCACGCCGCACGCGGTCCTTTTTTATCGCACCAATCTTCTTAATTTCTTCCGAATCAAGCGGAATAATCTCTTCAAATTCCTCGGCAAACTTCGGATTATTCTTAGCGGGTACATCTGTTAATTCAGCTATCTTAACGCTAAGCAGCCGCTGGATTTCCGGTTTGATATTATCGCCTTCAAGAATCTTGCGCCGCATTGTATAAACAACCTTGCGGTGGCGATTAATCACATTATCGTATTGAACAACATTTTTACGCGTATCAAAGTTATAGCCTTCGACACGCTTTTGCGCCGCCTCAAGCGTCTTCGACACAGCTTTGTTTTGAATCGCCGTCTCTTCGTCGACTCCTAAACGTTCCATAAGCGCCGCGATACGCTCCCCCTGGAAAATTCGCATCAAGTCGTCTTCGGTCGATACGTAAAACTGCGTATCGCCCGGGTCGCCCTGGCGGCCGCCGCGCCCACGCAGCTGGTTGTCAATGCGACGTGATTCGTGGCGCTCACTACCAATCACTACGAGTCCACCAAGCTCTTTTACACCTTCACCAAGCTTAATGTCAGTACCGCGCCCGGCAATGTTTGTCGCAAGTGTAATCGCACCTTTCTCGCCTGCCCGCGCAATAATTTCTGCTTCGCGCTCATTATTTTTCGCATTGAGAATCTCATACTTAATCCCTTCTTTATCCAGGTAATCAGCAATCATCTCATTTTTAGCAATACTGCCCGAACCAACGAGCACTGGACGCCCCTCGGCGTGATATTCTTTAATTGCCTGTGCTACTGCCTTCAGCTTGCCTTTTTCAGTTTTGTATATCAGATCTTCGTGGTCTTTGCGAGTAATTGGTTTGTTCGGCGGCACGACCACGACGTCAAGTGAATAAATTTGTTGAAACTCTTCGGCTTCAGTAAAGGCTGTACCTGTCATGCCGCTCAATTTCTTATACAGCCGGAAGTAATTCTGAAACGAAATCGTCGCAAGCGTCATGCTTTCTTGCAGCACCGGTACGCCCTCTTTCGCTTCAATCGCCTGATGCAGCCCTTCATTGTAGCGGTTACCCTGCTTCAAACGACCAGTATGCTCGTCAACGATAATCACTTCGCCATCGTTCGTCACTACATAATCTTTGTCGCGATGGAATAATGTTTGTGCGCGCAATGCCTGATCCATATGATACACGCTGCGCACATATTCCGGCGTGTACAAATTTTTTATACCAAGCATCTTTTGGACCTTCTCAACACCCTGATCACTTAGCGCCACCTGTTTATGTTTTTCCTCAAGCGTGTAGTCGTCAGGCGTCAGCTGCGCCGCAATTTTCGCAAACTGATAGTAGCTATCCGGATTTTCAGCAGCTGGTGCGCTGATAATAAGCGGCGTGCGCGCTTCGTCGATTAGAATTGAGTCGACCTCGTCAACAATCGCAAAGTTGAGTTCGCGCTGGCGCACCAGCCCGATTTCGTTCACCATGTTGTCGCGCAAATAATCAAACCCGAACTCATTATTCGTACCGTACGTGATATCCGCCTCGTAAGCCTCTTTGCGCGTGCAAGGGCGCAACTTTTTCATGCGCGGGTCGGTGTGGTTCTCATTGTCGTATTCACGGTCATATAAAAACGACGCGTCGTTGATGATAACACCCGTCGTCATGCCAAGCGCGTCATAAATCTGCCCCATCCAGCCGGCGTCGCGCTGCGCCAGATAATCGTTCACTGTCAAAATGTGCACGCCCTTACCTTCAAGCGCATTCAAATATGCCGCCAGCGTTGACATAAGCGTTTTTCCCTCGCCAGTCTTTAGCTCGGCAACATTGCCTTCGTGCAGCACCATGCTACCGATCAACTGTACATCGTAATGCCGTTCGCCGATCACACGGTCAGCCATTTCGCGTACCACCGCAAACGCATCCGGTAAAATCGTATCAAGCGTTACGT
>CAJPSU010000095.1 GCA_905373345.1 Candidatus Saccharimonadota bacterium | reverse complement strand
AGCTAAAAAGTGAAATTCGCGACATTCGTACACGCCAGCAGGAAAAACTTGAAAAAATCGCTGGACTGAAAAAGAAAGATGCTGCCGAGAAACTTATGAAAATGACGGAGCGCGATGTTAAGCATGATTTGATAAATCTAGTAGCAAAATTACAACAAGAAGCAACAGATGATGCCGAAGAGCGCGCGCAAACGATCCTCGTTGAGACTATGGAACGTATGGCGAGCGAAGTGACAGCAGAACGCACCGTGACAGCAGTTAAGCTGCCAGATGATGACATGAAAGGTCGCATTATTGGCAAAGAGGGACGTAACATTCAAGCGATGCAGCGCGCAACAGGTGTAGACTTTTTGGTTGACGACACGCCAGGTATGGTAGTGCTGTCGAGCTTCGATCCGATTCGTCGTCAGGTGGCGCGACTTGGGCTTGAAATGCTCATGAAAGATGGGCGTATTCACCCTGGTCGGATTGAGGAAGTGTTTGCTAAGGCTGAAAAGCAGATCGATAAAGAAACAATGCGTGCCGGCGAAGATGCGGCGCGTGAGGCTGGCGTGACTGGCATTCCGCGCGATTTGTTGAAACTTCTTGGTGAGTTAAAATTCCGTACAAGTTACGGGCAAAATGTACTGAAGCACAGTACCGAGATGGCGCAGATGGCGGGTATGATCGCAGATGAGATTGGCGCGGATGTGCGTACGGCGAAAATCGCGACGCTGTTGCACGATGTCGGTAAAGCAGTGACGCACAAAGTCGAAGGGAAACATCATCATATCGGTGCGGATTTGGCGCGCAAGGCAGGCTTGAGCGAGGCAATTTGCCACGCAATTGAAGCACATCATGATGATATTGAAGCGACGACGGTTGAAGCGATTGTCGTACGGATTTGCGATGCAATTAGTGCGGCGCGTCCGGGTGCGCGTAATATTTCAGCGGAAAATTTTGCTGAGCGTATGCGCGATCTGGAAAACGTTGCGACGAGTTTTCCGGGAGTTGGTAAAGCGTATGCAATTAGTGCTGGGCGCGAAGTTCGCGTGATTGTCACACCGGAAAAAGTTGATGACCTAAGCGCGATTAAGCTAGCACGCGATATTGCGACAAAGATTGAGTCGACGATGCAGTATCCTGGTACGATCAAAGTAAACGTGATCCGTGAGACGCGTGCGATTGAATTTGCGAAGTAGCTTCCTACCGATCAATTTTTACTTTGCCAAGTAGTTTTGCTGTCACGACTATGCGTCCTGTGTCTGCGCCGCCAAGTTCGCAGCTGTAGAGCGTTAGTTTTGCTTCGGTTGACGACGCTTCAATTTCGGTTTGTGTTGCTTGTACGTCGAATATATTGTTAATCTCGTAACCATAGCGCTCGCCGTCGTAATCAACGATGATTTTATCGCCAACTATGAGTTTATCTATATGGTAAAATGGTGATTTTTCGATTGTACTTTGTGGCGTTGGTTGAATGCTAAACCGGTGTGCCGCAATAACGAAGTTGCCGCCCGAGGCGGGGCTGCCATTATTTGGATACCGCCATTCGGCGCCGCGGTCTAATGCTGCCGCGCCCGATCCGTAAGGAATATTGACGCCGATTTTTGGTATGATGATTCGGTTGTCGGTAGTGCGCGGCTTCGGCAAGGCGGCAACTTCAATCGGTTTCATTGCAATAAACGGCGCAACGCTTGGCGCAGCGATGAGCGCGAGCAGATAAACTCCTGCGGCGAACATACTACCCGCCAAGCATATGAAAATTAACGGTCGCTTCCGGTTTGTTTTTTGTTTAATCGTTAACAACTCGAAATATCCTTTCGTTTATGAGTATACCATAAACGGTATTGCGAGCGCGAATGCTAAACGTCGAACGGACGTGCGAGCTGCAGACTGTTGTCGCTTTCGGCGATGCGCAATAGTTCATTATATTTTGCGATTCGGTCGGTGCGCGACAGCGAGCCGGTTTTAATTTGCCCGCAACCTAAGCCTACTGCTAAGTGGCTAATTGTTGTGTCTTCAGTTTCGCCAGAACGGTGACTCATAACGGTATTCCAGCCGGCGTCTTGCGCCATGCTGACCGCCTGGATCGTTTCGGTGAGCGAGCCGATTTGATTTGGTTTAACGAGCAGAGCGTTAGCGGCATGCTCGTCGATCGCTTTTTGCACCAAGCTAGTGTTCGTGACGAGTAGATCATCGCCAACGAGCTGTATGCGGTCGCCAATCCGCGCGCGCAATTGCTGCCAGCCAGACCAGTCATTCTCGGCTAAGCCGTCCTCAATACTAACGATCGGAAATTCGTTTACAAGCGCTTCAAGCCAATCAATCATCTCTTCGCTTGACAACGATTTACCCTCGCACTTTAATTCATAGCGGCCATCTTGGTAGAATTCGCTTGACGCGGCGTCCATTGCGAACACGATGTCGCTACCAAGTGTATAGCCAACGCTCGTTATTGCCTCGCTTAGTAGCGTGAGCGGTTCGCGGTTACCATTGTGTACGCGCGGCGCATAACCGCCCTCATCGCCGACAGTTGTCGGGTAGTCGTGGTTTTTTAAGATTTTTGCGAGCGCATGGAAAATCTCCGTACCCATTTTTAGGGTTTCTTCAAATGTTTTTGCACCCTTGCAGATGATCATAAATTCTTGAATATCAGTCGCAAAAGCAGCGTGCGCACCGCCATTCATAACGTTCATCATTGGAAGCGGCAAACTTGGTGATTTGCCGGTCATGTTAGCAATGTAGCGCCAGAGCGGCTGCTTTTTTGCGGTTGCGGCAGCTTTAGCAGCGGCGAGGCTGACGCTAAGGATTGCATTTGCGCCGAGCTTGGATTTGTTGTCGGTGCCGTCGAGTGCAAGCATAATACTATCAAGTGCTGTTTGATCGCTTGCGTCTTTGCCGGCGAGAGCAGGCGCGATAATCTCGTTGACATTATGAACCGCTTGGTAGACGGATTTGCCGCCCCAGCCGCTGCCGCTGTCGCGCAGTTCAAGCGCTTCGCCCGCGCCGGTGCTTGCACCGCTTGGTACGGC
>CAJPSU010000094.1 GCA_905373345.1 Candidatus Saccharimonadota bacterium | reverse complement strand
CCAGCAGAGCTCCTTCAGCCTTATATGGGTGTTGCGATTTGAATGGGAATTCAAGATATTTGAAGATACGTTAGACTAAAATAAAATATCTCCTCCCGACCCTAACATTTAGGATGCACGATGCGCAGAATCCGCTACCCATGTCAAATACGCACTCATAAACCCGTCTATCTTGCCATCCAACACGCCTGCAGCGTCGCGATCCTCGTATTTCGTGCGTGTATCTTTCACAAGGGTATATGGGTGCAATATATAATTACGTATTTGCGCACCCCAGCTTGCTGATTCGCCCGCACGTAAATCAGCAAGCGTCTCCGCGTGCTGCTCAAGCTGCATCTGTGCTAAGCGGCTTTTCAGAATCTTAAGCGCTGTCTCTTTATTCTGGATTTGGCTGCGTTCATTCTGAATTGCCACCACGATTCCTGTCGGGATATGCGTAATGCGCACAGCGCTATCAGTCGTATTCACGCCCTGTCCGCCGTTCCCGCCGCTGCGGTAGATATCAATACGCAAATCTTTGTCAGCAATCTGCACTTCATCTGGAGCAGCAATTTCCGGCATAATCTCAACCAACGCAAAACTGGTTTGCCGCAAATTATCAGCATTAAACGGACTAAGACGCACTAAACGGTGCACGCCATGCTCGCTTTTCAACCAACCATAAGCATATGTTCCACGCACAATATACGTTGCATTTTTAATCCCTGCTTCATCCCCCGCCGAGCGCTCCACGAGCTCAACGTGCATATCATGCTTTTCTGCCCAACGCAAATACATACGCTCAAGCATTTCCGTCCAATCCTGTGCATCAGTACCACCCGCACCACTGCTTAATTTCACAATCGCCGCATAGTCGTCGTACTCACCCTGGAATAACAAATCGCGGCGACGATTCGCATACTCCGCCTCAAGCGCGCTAATCTGCTCATCAAACTCAGCTATCATTGAGTCATCGCCCAAATCCATCAGCTCAACAATATCGTTTGTTTGCGAACGCAATACCTGCCACGGTTCAATTTGGGCGCGTAACGCTGCCGATTCGCGCGATAGCTGCTGCGCACGTTCAACATTCGCCCACACATTGCTATCGGCAAGCTGGCGATCAATCGCAGCTAGCTCTTCCGCTTTCGCATCAATATGCAACGTTTCGTATGCACTGCGGATCTGCTCCAACAGATCGCTCGCGCGCTTTTTCAGCGGTTGCATTAAGCTTCTGACGCATCGTCGCCTTTTGGCGATCCTTGCGAATTTTTACGTTTACGCGGCGGCACGGGCGGTTTCGGTGTTTGAGTTGAAGCTGTCGACGACTGCGCCGCCATTTCTCCATTTGGCGCGGATTGAACGGGAGTAGCGGATGCTGTTTGAACCGGTTGCGCCTGCGCCGCGTGAAACGCTGCATCCCAATAATCTACTTGGCTTAAGCGCCGCACCAAATACGGATGATCACTAAACGTCTGCGCAAAACGATTCATCGGGCGTTCAGCCTTATATTGCAGCCATTGGCGTGCAACATCGTTCATGTCTTTCGCCGTGTCCGGACCGACGTGCACTTTAATAAGCGCGTTTTTTACAAGTGCCGCATCACCGATGTACGCCAACGCTAAACGGTCAGCAGTAAACTCAGTCCGGCGACGCCAAAATCCCGCGATCCAATTACCAGCCATATTGATGATTGGCGTGATCAAAAACGGCATCAAATACACTGACGCATCAGTATGCTTGTATTTAATGTGTGCCATTTCATGGACAACGATAACTTTCAACTCGTCTTCTGTTAAGTAACGAATTGAACCCGAGTGCAGCACAATTGCGTACGGACGCGCGAATCCAAACGCATACGCATTAATCACCGGATTCTGTGTGATAAAAATCTCAACCTGCGGCATCTCTAAGTCCGCCGCAACTTCATTTGACCAATCGCGTAGCCAGGCATACGCGCTATACTGCACCTCAAGCGAGTTACCGAGCATCTGCTGGCGCATCATACGGGTCAAAAACATGCCGGCGCCCAGCGAGGATGCTAAAAATATGCAGCCGAGTATAAGCGCAACAACAAAACCGATAGCGCCTCCCAAAAATGTAATACTACCAAGTCGTTTAACGACTTCGTCGAAATAACTGTAGATAAAATACCCAAATGTCAGCAAAAAGAAAATACTAAATATTACACCCAACACGACGTTGTCGCTCGTCATGCGCGCACGCTCAACGGCAATCCTTCCTTTTGTGTACTGATACGGCTGTTGCTGCATTAACCAATGGCTCCTCTGTCCGCGGACGTCCCGCGCATCAATAGTTGATAACCTCAAAGCTCGCGCTTACTTCTTTTAGTATAGCAATATCGCTGCCCCGTGACAATTGCTCTTATGCCCGCTGCTACAGCGCTTGCACAGCCGCAACAAACTGATCGCCGCGATCATTATACGAAGTGAACTGGTCAAAGCTTGCCGCTGCGGGGCATAAAATGACTACATCGCCAGCCTGCGCTGTTGTCGCTGCGGTACGTACGATTTCCGCCATTGGAACTTTACCTTTAATAACCAAGTTGGTTTGTGGCGCAATATTGTATATAGTCTGAGCAATTTTTTCGGCATTTGAACCCATTAATATCACGGCGCGCATATTACTGCGGGCAATTTCTTTAGCAAGTGCTGTATAGTCGCCGCCTTTGTCGTGTCCGCCCAGAATCAAAACTTTCGGCTGAGTAAATGCGCCAATCGCCGCAATAGCGCTTCCTGGTGTCGTCGCAATGCTATCGTCATAATACGTCACGCCGCTTTTTTCGGCGACACGTTTCAGGCGGTGCGGCAAGCCCGTAAACGAGCGTAGTCCATGGTAATACACCTCTAGAGGAATGCCCGGAAACGCCATCGCAACAGCGCTCATTGCCGCACACGCATTATCAAGATTATAGCCGCCCGGCAATTGCACGGCATCGGTTGGGCATACTTGGCGATTCTGCGACATGAAGTACACGCCGTCAACATACACCTGGAAGTCATCAGGAATACCGTACCGGTACG
>CAJPSU010000093.1 GCA_905373345.1 Candidatus Saccharimonadota bacterium | reverse complement strand
CCGGCGTGGAATTGGCGCTGAGCGAATTTGATTCAGTCGACCAGCTGCCGCCGCGTATTTTGCTATGCGGCGGCGGCGCAAGTTTAGCACCGCTCGTTGATGCGCTTAAAAAAGACGATTGGTACAAAGGCTTGCCGTTTACTAAGCGCCCGAGCGTTCAGCGAATTAGTCCGCATGATGTTATCGGTATCGTCGATACAACTGAAAAAGCAAGCGACCACACGTACATTACAGCGATGGGATTGTTGCGCGTGGGGTATGATACAATAATAGGAGCGAGCGACGCGCAAACGATGCGAGATCGAATCAATCGTATCCTGCGCGTGTAATAGAAATATGCAAAAAGATGTTATTTATATTGATGTAGAAGACGACATTACCGCGATTATCGGTAAAATTAAAGCTGCTGAGCATGGGATTGTCGCATTAGTACCGCCGAAACGAACGGGCGCAATCCAAAGCGCGGTTAATTTGAAGCTAGTACAGCGTGCGGCAGAACGCGCTGATAAGCATGTCGTAATTATCTCAAACAATGCAGCACTTACGGCGCTTGCTGGCGCGGCGCATATTCCGGTAGCGAAAAACCTCCAAAGCCGGCCGGAAATCGCGGAAGTGCCGGCGCTAAAAGTTGACGAGGACGACGATATTATTGACGGATCGGCGCAAGGCGGCGACCCGAAAAAGCCGGAATCAATTGATTCGATCGAAAGCGAGAATGCAACCGCAAATCCAAGCAGCGATAAAAAGACATCGCCGGCAGACGCAAAAAACGGCAAGAAAAAAATTCCATCAATTCCTGATTTCAATAAATTCCGCAAAAAGTTTTTCCTGATTTTAGCGGGGGTTGTGCTACTGATTGGCGGCAGTATCTGGGCGTTTGTGATCGCGCCCCATGCTACGATTGCTATTACGGCGCAAACGTCGCAGGTCGCTGTGAATACGCAAGTAAAAGCCAGCGATACTGCAGCGACTAGTCTGAGCGAGGGTACGATCAAAACAACAACGAAAGCGTCGGAAACGCCGGTGTCGAAGACAATTCCGGCGACAGGCACGAAAGATGTCGGGACAAAAGCGACGGGTACGATCCGCGTGACGCCGACGCGCGAAACGATTAGCGATATCGTCGACCATGACGTAACGGTCGCAGCAGGTTCGGAAGTGTCATCGTCGAGCGGCGCAAAATACCGGCTTGATAGCGCACTGACATTCAGCTACGATACGCTGCGCACAACACGCAACGGCGTGACGGTCGGCGTAACAGCAGTCGAAAATGGCTCAAAATATAACGGCGCGTCCGGTAGTGCGAAAGGCTTATCAGGATTTGAGGCGAGTTTCACAGCATCAACGTCGGGCGGTACAGATAAGACTGTTACCGTCGTGCAGCAGAGTGATATTGATTCCGTGACAGCGAATTTAGTGTCCGACGCCGAAAAAGATGCGGCAAAAAAGGCGCTCCAGTCGCAATTTGGCAAAGACGCTACGGTCATTGACGCGTCGTTTGTCGTCAATACAAGCGGCGTATCAATTCCAGCGGCAGGCACCGAGGCGCCAGACGGTAAGGCGGCAATTGGCGGCGCAATTAAATATTCGCTTAAGGCAATCACAGAAGCTGATCTCAATACATTTCTCGATGCGTATTTCAAGCAGCAAATTGACGGAAAAAATAATCAAAAAGTGTATAGCAACGGCGTGTCATCGGTGTCGCTGACGAATGTTACGATTGCCGGGGAAACTGTAACGGCGAAGTTAACGGCAAACGGCAAAATTGGTCCAAAAATTGATGAAGCGGCAATCAAAGAATATGTGAAAGGCAAGCGCATTGGTGAAGTGCAAGAATACGTGAAAGCGATTGACGGCGTTAAATCGGTTGACGTTAATTTCTCGCCGTTTTGGGTACATACTGTGCCGGGCGATACAAAAAAGATAACGGTGAAATTCGTCGTCGATGAGTAAATCGTACGTTGCGCTTGATGTCGGCGAGAAGCGAATTGGCGTTGCCTTAGCGCGTGATAACGTAAAAATCGCGATGGCGTATGATACGCTCAATGTTGATGGCGGCGAAGTTCAGGCGATTGCTGAAATTATCGTGCGTGAAAAAGCCGATGTGCTCGTCGTCGGGTACCCGCGCAACCAAGCAGGCGAGCCAACGAAGCAGACAGAATTTGTCGAGCGGTTCATCGAGCAGCTGCGCGATATTGCGCCAAAAATCGTTTTTCAAGACGAATCGCTTACGAGCGTTAAGGCTGAAGAGATTTTGAACGCGCGTAATCAGCCGTACGCAAAAGGCGAAGTCGACGCACTAGCGGCAAGTCTGATACTACAAGATTATTTGGAGACGCACTAATGGACGGATTTCTCCGGTCCAGGTCGCCAGAGCCGCGATCGCCGCAAGCTATGGCGCAGCCGCATTTTCAGCCGCGTCCGTCTCGTCCGCAATCTGCTGGGTTGCCGCACGCGGACTCTCGTCCGCAAATGGAGCGGCAGTCTCGCCCAGGTTCACAATACCAGCCGCTGCAGCGCCCACGCCCTCTGTCAAACGTCAACAATACGCTACCAGACGTAGGGAGCGTGCTGCACAACAGTTCGCAGGACTCTACTGAACCGTTCCGTAGCCGCCGTAATGCATCAGAACAAGAACACGCATCGACTCCTCTAAGCAAAAAACCTCGCCGCCATAAAAAGTGGCTTATCGTTTTTGTTATATTTAGCGTCATTGCTGCTATGGCTGCCGGCGCATACCTGTGGTATACTAGCCAGCTGAAAGCAGCCTCGCGCAGTACAGAGAAGCGCTCAGTTGTTATTAGCGACGGCGACTCAACGGCGACAATTGCTGCTAAGCTGAAAAAAATAGGTGTCATTCGCGATGAATTAGCATTCCGAATTTATGCGTATTTAGAAGGTAAGGCAATGGTGGGCAGTACGTGCCGCGTTTCGCCGTCGCAAACCGTTCCCGAAATAGTGGCTAAATTAGCGGCTGGATGCCGTGATTTCAAAGCGATTACATTCTACCCGGGCGGCACGCTTGAAGCGTCGCGCTACAAAGCATCGCGCGCGCGAAGCGGCACCGATAAAACAAATGCGCGCTA
>CAJPSU010000092.1 GCA_905373345.1 Candidatus Saccharimonadota bacterium | reverse complement strand
AGAATTTAGCAAAAGCGCGCGCGAAACGCGAAAAAAGTAGCAGCAGAACTCTTGCTGTTTTGGCTGTATGCGCCGGCGTTAATTCCGGCGCATTTTATTGTGAAAACGATCTATTTCGCGTACACTAGGGCTATGGCAAAACAGCAGAATATCGTGAAACGGATCGTGCAGAAAATCGCGCATGATAACGAAGTCGGTGCTCGCAAGGGCGTGCTTGAGGATTTGTTTAACGACTTTAATACGAACCGGGCGCAGGTTTATAAATTTAATTTTATACGCGGCATATTTTTCGGGCTTGGATCGGTGCTGGGCGGTACAGTGCTAATTGCGGGCGCTATTTGGCTGCTGAATCTGACAGGACAATTCATTCCGGGCATCGCAGGGTTTGTCGATGAAATCGTACGAATCGTACAGGCGCGCCACTAAAGTATCGTTGATTTTACTACAAAGAAGTTCGTGAAACCGCCAGGCAAAAGCGGTATAATGAGAAGTGATTTATGGGGAGTACACAGACGAAACAGGCGGCAAAATCATTGCAGCCGAGCGATTTTGTTCACCTGCACAACCATACGTATCATTCGGTGCTGGATGGACTGACGCGCATCGGTGATTTGGTTGACAAGGTGAAAGAGTTCGGCATGGAAGCAGCGGCGGTGACTGATCATGGCACGATGAGCGGAATCTTAGAATATTATAAAGCCGCTAAAGCTGCCGGCATCAAGCCGATTCTCGGGATTGAGACGTACGTGGCGGCGCGCTCGCGTTTTGACCGCGATCCCGCAAAAGATAAGCAGCGCTTTCATTTGACTGTGCTTGCAATGAATAACACCGGCTTTCATAATTTGATGAAGTTATCAACGCGCGCCAACCTTGAAGGCATGTACTACAAGCCGCGCATAGATCACGATTTACTTGAAGAGCTAAACGAGGGTTTGATCGTACTGAGCGGTTGTGCTAGCGGTGAAATCGGTGTGGCGCTGAAGGAAGATGATTACGCGCGCGCTAAAGAAATTGCTGCGTGGTATAAATCAGTACTTGGCGACCGCTATTACCTAGAGCTGCAGGATCACGGCCATCCGAAATCAAACACGCATTGGGATGTGCAGGCAAAAATTAACGAAGGATTGATTAAGCTGTCAAAAGAACTTGCTATTCCAATGGTCGTGACCTGCGATGGACACTATCTAACGCATGCGTACCAGGATGCGCATGAGATTCTGCTGTGCGTCGGCACGGGCGCATATTTGAGCGACGAAAAACGCATGAGCTTGAAAGATTTTGAGTTGCATTTGACTGACCCGCGCGACATCATTGATCATTGGGGCGATGAGTTTCCTGAGGTAATTACAAACACCAAAGCCGTAGCTGATCGGTGTAATGTCGAAATTGAACTCGGGCGGATTTTAATTCCGAAATATCCGCTGCCCGATGGCGAAAGCGAGCATTCGTATTTGCACAAGCTCGTCTATCAGGGTTTGGCGCGCCGCTATAACGACAAAACTACCGATGAAGTTGAGTCGATGACAGTTGATGACATTGCGGCAATCCTCGCGCCTGAGGTGCGCGAGCGCGTTGAGATGGAACTTGGCGTTATGGCAAATATGGGGTACGAGGGCTATTTTTTGATCGTGCAGGATTTCATCAACTGGGGCAAGTCCCAAGGGATCGTGTTTGGCCCGGGGCGGGGAAGCGCAGCAGGCTCAATCGTGGCATACGCGCTTAACATTACCGACCTTGATCCGCTGAAATACGGACTGCTGTTTGAGCGCTTTCTTAATCCCGACCGTATCTCTATGCCTGATATTGATGTTGACATTCAAGACACGCGCCGCGATGAAGTGATTCAATACTGTGCAAATAAATACGGAGAAGATCACGTTAGTAATATCGCGACGTTCGGTAAGATGTTTGGGCGTATGGCGGTGCGCGACGTAGCGCGCGTGCTGGAAGTGCCGTATGCTGAAAGCGACCGGCTTGCAAAATTGGTGCCGCCGCCGGCGCAGGGACGCCACATTCCTCTGAGCAAGAGCATTGTTGACGATGTTGATTTGAAAAATGAATACGAGAACAACCCGACCGCTAAGGAAGTGCTTGATTATGCGATTCAGCTAGAGGGGACAATTCGTAGTCATGGCGTGCATGCTTGCGGCGTGGTGATTGCACCCGACACGCTTGTTAATTATATTCCGCTTGAGATGGCGCAAAAAGGCGTGGTTGCGACGCAGTTCCCGATGGGTGAGGTCGAAGAGTTAGGGCTATTGAAAATGGACTTTCTCGGGCTGTCAAACTTAACAATCATTAACAATGCGATGCGTATTATTCGCAAAGTGTACAAAGAAAATATTGACCTAGCATCACTGCCGCTTGATGATAAAGAGACGTATGAGCTATTCCAGCGCGGCGACACCACCGGCGTGTTTCAGTTAGAGTCGGCGGGCATGAAACGCTATCTGCGGGCGCTCAAACCGACGCATTTCGAAGATATCATCGCCATGGTGGCTCTGTACCGCCCGGGACCGATACAGTTTATTGATAGCTTTATCCGCCGCAAGAACGGCGAAGAGCCGATTACCTACTTGCACGAAGGTATGCGTAATTCGCTGGAAAACACTTACGGAGTTTTGGTTTACCAAGAGCAGTTCATGCAGATTTCTAAGGAATGGTGCGGCTTTACTGGTGGTCAGGCTGATACGCTGCGTAAAGCCGTCGGTAAGAAAAAAATCGACCTAATGAAAAAGGTTAAGCCGGAGTTCGTCGAGGGCGCGGTCAAAGTTGGCGGCGCCACGCGTGAAATGGCGGAGACGTTTTGGAGCCAGCTAGAAGAGTTTGCAAACTACTGTTTCAATAAGTCGCACGCGGCGTGTTATGGTTTGATCGCATATTGGACAGCATACTTGAAGGCGCATTATCCCGACGCATTTATGGCGGCATTGATGACGAGTGACCACGATGATATTGATCGCTTAGCAATAGAAATCACCGAGTGCAAGCATATGGGTATGGAAGTGCTTAGTCCGGATGTTAACCAATCATACGTTGAGTTTGCGGTCGTGCCGGCAGCAAAACAAGTGCGCTTCGGTATGGCAGCGGTGAAAGGTGTTGGCGTGGGCGCGGTTGAGGAGATTATTC
>CAJPSU010000091.1 GCA_905373345.1 Candidatus Saccharimonadota bacterium | reverse complement strand
GCAAGCTGGCCGTCAAGCGTATATCATCTGCGGATTGATTCGCGATAATCCCGAAAACGATCGCAAAAGCGTTGAAGCTGAGTACAAAAAACTTAAAAACAGTGTGTTTGGTCATCGTACGATCGGATTATTGCACGGCAAAATGAAACCAGATGAAAAAGACCGCGTCATGCGGGATTTCAAAGATAAAAAATATGATATTTTAGTGAGTACGACGGTAGTTGAAGTTGGCGTGGATGTACCGAACGCAACTGTCATGATGATTGAAGACGCGGAGCAATTTGGCCTCAGTCAACTGCATCAGCTGCGCGGGCGTGTCGGGCGTGGCAAGCACCAAAGTTATTGCTATTTGATGATGAGTACGAATAATAAACCAAGCGAGCGTTTACGCGAAATTGAGAAGTCAAACGACGGGTTTTATCTAGCAGAAGTTGATATGCGTTTGCGCGGTCCCGGTGAAATTTACGGGCGCATGCAGCACGGTGCGCTCAACCTCCAAATCGCGACGCTCGCCGACACAAAGCTGATCGCCCGCGCCCAAAAGGCGGCGCAGGCATTTATCGCGAGCGGCGATAATCTGGCGGATTACCCAGATCTTGCGCGCGAAGTCCGCCGCAATCAACGCCTAACGACGCTTAACTAGCATGGTATAATAAATAATTATGTACAGTGGTACGACATTTCGTTCCCATTCAGGAAATTTTCTCGGGGTCCATCAAAAGATTGACCGTATCGCGCGGCGCAACATGCGAAAGTTTACGGGCGTAGAGCATTCTTTCCCAACAACGCGCGAGATTCTGCACTTTGAGGGTAATAACGGTCCGGACGGCATTAAACGTAAGAGCCCGAGCGTTGACGAACCGTGGCACTACATTGACCCGGCAAATCCGAACGACCGGGCGCTTGCCGGTATGATTAACGATCACTATGCAAATTTAGTGCAGGCGCTTCGCGATACGAACCGGGTGCGCGCTGCGTTTGAAGCCGCCTGGATGGCGCACGCGATTACCGACGGTTTGACGCCGGCGCACCACTATCCGCTTAGCGATAAGATTGAAGAACTGTGGGGCAAGCCGAAAGAAGAGCGCTTATCAATCAAGGACAAGAATATTATTAAAGGCAATAACCTGCGCGATACGATGGGGCGCAACTGGGAGTATTGGGGTGCAAAAGGCGTGTTCGCGACGCATTTACTGTTTGAAATCGGCGTGGCAACAGCGATCAAAACGACGACGTTCGCTGACTCTGCGCCGAGTAAAGAATGGGTGAAGCGTGCGGACAACTTAGGGCTAGAGCGCATATTCTTGGAGGCAGTACAGGAAGTCTACGCGTTAAATATGTATGAAACATTTTGGAAGCACGGGTGGACAGCGCGCCTTGCGAATCAAACGCGCCGCACGCTGATCCCAAAAATCTGTGCGGTCGTGATGTATGCGTGGTACGCGGCATACCGCGAGGCGGTTTTGTGACGTCAATTCGCGTCATTGCCGGCAAATACGGCGGACGTAAGCTTGATGCGCCGAAGTCAAACAATACGCGCACTAAACCGATGGGCGAGCGTATTCGCAATGCGCTGTTCAATCGGATTGGCGGCGAAGTTCACGGTGCACATGTGCTTGATGTATTTGCGGGAACGGGCGCGGTTGGATTTGAAGCGCTTAGCCGCGGCGCGGCGCATGTTACATTTATTGAGCGTGATAAAATTGCACAAAATATATTACGTAAAAATATGATATCGCTTGGTGTCGAGAGTGATGTTACGTTGGTTTGCTCATCTGTTAGCGTTTGGTTAGAATCTGGTCAAGTAGAAAATTATGACATTATTTTTGCTGATCCGCCATATCACGATACGCAGTTTTCCACAGTATTGAAACTTTTAAGTCTTCTCAAACCTGGGGCGCTTATGGTATTATCGCATCCAGGAAGAGGTGAGTTTCCAAATCTGACTAAGGAAATTGTTGTGGTGGACAATCGTAGTTATGGTAATGCTTTTCTCACCTCTTTCCGCCGAGAGAGGTGAGTTTTCAGTATAAAAGTAGGCAATCTAATATAACCCGTAACCCGACGTTAGCGTCGGGTTTTGTATCATATCGGAGATCCTTCCTCATAAGTGGTAGGCGAGGCGTAAACTCCATCATACATCGCACAATATTGTTTATTGTCCACTAAAAAAGCCCTGAGTCAGGGCTTAGTCTGTCAAACTATCTCAACTATGGTGCGGATGAAAGGACTTGAACCTTCACGCCGTGAGGCATATGCTCCTAAGGCATACGTGTCTACCAATTCCACCACATCCGCATGGTGCGCGTAAACGCGTAAATCCAGTATAGCAAACAACGAGTGAAATTACGAGAGGTCGCTATACGGCCTTGTGGCTCGTCAATAGTATTGGGTTTTTATATAACTCTGCTTGTGTTAAAATAAATCCAGACGTAAATGATTAGGGATAAGGGGTAATAATGAGCAAAGTCGCAACCTATTTGCGCGGACACTTGGCAGGCGAGGTAGATTTTCGCACGGATTTGCGTGCGGCGCGCGCCAAGGACGCGGGGATTTTGGCGATTGCTCCTGAAATGGTCGTGTCACCGCGAAATACGAGTGATATTCGTAAAACGGCGCGATTTTCGTGGCAGCTGTCTGAGCGCGGACACGCGTTGCCGCTCGTAGCACGCGGTGCCGGCTATGGCATTAATGGCGGTGCTGTCGGTCGCGGCGCACAAATCTCTCTCGCGGCACACATGAACACGATTTTTGAATATGATAGTAAACAGCGGTTGGCACGTTTGCAGCCTGGCGTGACGATTCAGGCGCTTCAATCGGCGCTTGCCTTGCAGGGCACGGGAGTTCTGGCGCTTGATGGACTTGACCCGCGCGGCACAATTGGCGGCGCGATTGCCGACAATGCTGCGGGGTATCTGGCGGGCAAATATGGTTCGCTTGCGGCGAATGTGAGCCAGTTAGAGGTTGTGCTAGCGAACGGCGACGTGCTGCAGACTGGCAAAATTAGTAAACGCGAGCTCAGCCGCAAGAAAGGCCAGCAGGATTTAGAGGGCGATATTTACCGCGGTGTAGAAATAATTTTGGAAGATTACACCGATGAAATCAGTACAATCCACGAGCACGATCAGACTGGCTACAATAG
>CAJPSU010000090.1 GCA_905373345.1 Candidatus Saccharimonadota bacterium | reverse complement strand
GCTTTTACACTATCTATTTTAGCGGGTTGTTCTTTGTTGGTTTAGTGAACCGGCAATTCAGTGGTAGACGCGAACGAGTAATTTTGATATAGTGGGTGAGGCTAGGTCGTATCGTCTAACGGTTAGGACATCAGGTTCTCATCCTGACAATCCGGGTTCGATTCCCGGTACGATCACCACGAAAATTACGACAAGCCTCATCACTACACGCCGCGCACTGCGGCGATGTTTTATTATTGCCGGCAGCTTCGTCTTGCGATATACTTAGAAGCATGAGCAAGAAGAAAGAACTGATTATTGGAATATCTGCATTTGTTATTATAGCCGGCGGCATCGGAACGGCGTTTGCTACAGGACGCCTTTACGTAGGCATTAAACAACCAAACGAACAGATATTAAAACAACAGATCATATGTAACCAAACTATTGTTAACAAGTTTAATACGATGAAAAGTTCAGATAAATTTAACGATACGGCGAAAGCAATAGCCAGCGTAAAAGATGAGGTAATA
Organism: Candidatus Saccharimonadota bacterium; assembly: GCA_905373345.1. GTDB lineage: Bacteria > Patescibacteriota > Saccharimonadia > Saccharimonadales > Saccharimonadaceae > Saccharimonas. Next base: position 2,681 of record CAJPSU010000090.1, on the reverse strand, counting down.
AAAAGAGCAGGCTACGAAAACGACCCAACCTGCATGTATATAAAACTTTACAGTGAAGTAATGGAGCTAAAGAAGGACGAAGCGAAAAAAACCTACCTAAAACTTGAAGAGCTCATAGGAAAGGGTCAGTTTATAAACTCAAATCTACAAGGAATGGTAGATATGCCTAGCCTGAAATCGGTCATAAATTCAAACGAAACAGAGAAAGCGCATCTCTATGGGGAGGGCTAAACTTAATGTTACCAAGACAACAAAATTGTCATCCTATTTAATTAAATATCGACACCATTATTTTATACTTATTGCATTTTTTGTGACTTTGTTTCTCACTAGTACCCTTTTCAGCATAGAAGCACACGCAGTAAAAAGATGGCCCTACAACCAACCATACAACGAGCAAGAGGAACTTGCAAAAAGCCTATGCTCGGGGTGGCATAGGGGGTCGCTATGGGTAAGCAATGGTGGTCCGTCTTATTATAACAATGAAGTTAACATATCTGACTCAGACATAGATTCTAGTGGCTACACAGATGTATATTTAAGAGGTAGTGTGTATACATGCCAACAAGCTACCGGAGTAGCTCGACCCAGTTATGCAGTCCACTTATCTGTCCACAAGGGTCAGGCGTACGGTCTATCAGGATCGCTTTACCGAGGCATAGTTCCTGGAGTTGAGGAAGAATGGTCGACAGAAGGAGGGCAGAGGACATTCAAGTTATATGTCGGAGACGTTCCAGCCGACGGGGGATGGCATACAAAGCCGCTCTCTATCAATAGGTGCTACGGGGTACAGCCCGATGTGAAAGCTGGCAGCTGCTATCCTCAAGAACTTAGAGTGTGGATCAAGAGAAAAAAGCCCCTTGGCTACGATATAGACGGCCAATCATATGCCGTCTCAGGTTCAACAACGTACAAAAACTACGACAATTCTCAGCCGGATGGTCTAAACGGGGCGGTTAACCATGGACCGGGAGAGCCCACCGTCAAGCCTGGCGAGCTCGCACGTTTTTCAAGCACGCTCAAGAACATTCCGCTCGCCGGCTATGGTCGAGAAAATGCAGACATGTGGGTCGAAGTTCAGAATTCATATTTTCCGACCTATCAAGACGTCGCGCACTACGCAGCAGCAAGCTGGAATAGCTTTGGACATGACACAACAACCGTCATCTCGCGAAATCGTCCGCTTGCGAACACGCAGTGTATGGATTCTGGACACAGGGAAGCCCGAGGCATCATCCTAGCCCCGGACAGTACTCATCAGTTCAGCCACACCGATGATTGTACCGCAGCACGCGTACCAAGCGATGGTAGTAAAATTGGCTGGTACGTCTGCCAAAAGACTTGGTGGTACTACGCTAATTCAATCAATATCGCATGGACGAACACAACACCAGCCTGCTTCGTTGTCAAATCAACTTTTGACCTCATTCCAAAAATCGGCGACGGCAGCACGTCAATTGGCGCTACCAATCAAGACACGCAAGTCGATGCGCCGAGTATCATCCAAAACGAAGGCGGTGTTTTGCGTAATATCGGGGTAGATTGGGGCACATACGACTTCAAAATCCCGAACGCAGTTATCCAATCAGCCGGCGGAGAGAGTGCTGTAACAGCTATTTTTAATCAAATATTTAACAAGACGAGCTCCGGATCGCTGCGCTACGCCGAAGTTGATTTTGGTTCAATTGCTCACGCCTGCGAATGGATGAAAGGTAATCCAGACTTGCACGCATATGTGCCGGATTGTAATACGCTCGCAGGCGCTATTGTCTCCGCATTAAGTAGCGGCGGCAATCAAGTGAACAATGAAAAGCTGAAAACGACAGGCGCGCAAGTCGGCGATCTCGTGTGTCGAACCATGACTATCCGCCATTACAATTGGGACACGCGTGCAGGCGGCGATACGCACCGCCGGGTTGCATATCCAAAGTGTTACCGTATTGCGAAAAAACCATCCGTACAAGTTTGGGGTAATGGTATTCGCGTCGGATCAAACTCCGGCGTTGTTACCGGGCTACCCGCCACACAATACACGCGATCGTCAATCATCACCGCAATGAGCTCTCTCGCCGACAGCGGACAGCTCTTCGGCAGCTGGGGTGAATACGGCATGACGACGCCGCAGAACGGCGTAATTCGGTCGGCATCAGCTGGCGGATTGTCGGGCGTCGGCGCGGGCGCAGCAAACGCGAGCACTTCAACCGAAACAACCCGCAATAATTTATCGTTTGCAAACGCCGGCATACCAGGCGGCGGCTACGGAAAATGGGGAATGATTCCGGCGCAGCCAAACATTGGCGGACAATTTACCTCAAATGTACGCAATCACGCTGGCAATGTTTCGCTTGGCGGTATGGCATCTGGCGTTTATAACGCCACAGCGCGCGTCGTAAAAATCAGCGGCGAGGTAGGAGCAGGCAAATCAATTATCATCAAAAGCGCAGGAACCGTTATTATTGACGGCAATATCACCTACGCTCCGTCAAGTTACCATAAATCAAGCGATATCACGCAGCTCGTCATAGTCGCAAGCAACATCATCATACGGAATAATGTCACGCAGGTGGATGCGTGGCTTGCGGCGACACCAAACAAAAACAACACGCAAGATGGCATCGTCTCGACATGCGAAGTCGACGAAACGCCAAACCTCACGGCGATTCGCGCGCGCGGCGTTAATT
>CAJPSU010000089.1 GCA_905373345.1 Candidatus Saccharimonadota bacterium | reverse complement strand
TTTTGGCTGCGCCAATCCGCTGCCGCACACGACGCCGCAAAAGACCGCTCGTATCAAGAGCTCGCCACCAAACTTGATAAGGCAGCGAGTACATCGGAGGTTGTTATTAACGCAATCGGCGACGGCGTGCTTGCGCTCGACAACAATGGCGCAGTAAGGCTCATCAATCCTGCCGCACAACAAATGATTGGCTGGGGCGAGCAAGACGCCGCCGGACTTAATTACAAGACTGTGCTCAAGCTGCAAACATCAACCGGCACGGATATTTCAGACAGTACCGATCCGGTCATGATTGCGCTCAGCAGCAATAAGCCGGTAAAAGACGATACATTGAGCATACAGACGCAATCTGACAAATCGTTCTTGGCATACATTTCTGTCAGTCCGATCAGTACAGACGACACGCACGACGGCGTCATTGTCGTATTTCGCGATATCACTGCTGAGCGCCACGACGAACGCCAACGCGCCGAGTTTATTAGCACCGCCAGCCATGAAATGCGCACACCTGTCGCAAGCATTGAAGGCTATTTAGGATTAGCACTTAACCCGCAAACAGCCTCGGTTGATGATCGCGCACGCAACTATATCGCTAAGGCGCATGAGGCAGCACAGCACTTGGGGCGGCTATTCTCCGATCTGCTTGACATCAGTAAGGCCGACGACCACCGCCTAAAGAACGACCCGCACATTGTTGACGTTATATCGTTCGTCGGCGACATCACTGAAGGACTTAAGCCGCGCGCTGACGAAAAAGGGTTAACTTTCATATATCGCCCAACGCACAATGAAGAGAACGAAGACGGCGCTAAACAAGTCAGTCCAATTTTTTATGCTAATGTCGATAACGATCATTTGCGCGAAATCGTCCAAAATCTGATCGAAAACGCTATCAAGTATACGCCTGCCGGATCGGTCGCCGTCGACGTCACTGGCGACGAGAAGCGTATCACTATCAGTGTATCCGACACCGGTATCGGTATTCCGCGCGAAGACCAAGCGCACCTATTCCAAAAGTTCTACCGTGTCGACAACAGCGACACGCGCGAAATCAACGGCACCGGTCTTGGACTATACCTGTGCCGCCGCCTCACCGAAACGATCGGCGGGCGCTTGTGGGTTGAAAGCGAATATAAAAAGGGAAGTACATTTTTCGTATCAATTCCGCGCGCCGATAACGTAACCGCGCAGCGCTTAATTAAAGAATCCGCCTTTAAAGCATCAATTGCTGCTACAAAAGCACAGCAACAAAACCAGCCGCTAGCCCAGAACACAGCGCAAGCAGCACTGGCAGTACAGTCCTCGTCCAATCCAGAACCACAGCCAATCGACACACCGCCCGCCACGCCAGACACACAAACCCCCTACACCAACACACCGTTATCGTCAATTGAGGCTAATCCCGAACAATACATCAAACAATTACGCCAACAGGTTTCGCTATCAGTTCCGCCGCGCGATCCACCAAAATAACCGTAAGGACTATGGCTTTTTCACAGCAATATCGGTACAATAGGGGGTAAGATGACAAAAATATTATTAGTAGAAGACGACAAGAGCTTGCGCGAAATCTATAACGTTCGGCTCGGCGCCGAAGGATATGACATTGTGTCTGCCGGCGACGGTGAAGAGGCGCTTGCATTAGCAATCAAAGAACGCCCCGATCTCATCGTTAGCGATGTGATGATGCCAAAAATCAGCGGTTTTGATATGCTTGACATTCTACGCAGCACCACCGAAACCAAAAATGTCAAAGTGATTATGATGACCGCCCTGTCAAACGAAGAACAACGCCAGCGCGGACTAGCACTTGGTGCCGACCGCTACCTCGTCAAATCGCAGGTTGGCATTGAAGACGTCGTCCGTACCGTGCACGAAGTACTTGAGGACGATTCATCGGTTGCGACCGGACCAGCGCCACTTGTATCATCAGATTCTTTAAGCGAGACACCTACCGACACGAGCAGCCAGGAAATAGATACTGCTCCTGCAGCACCCGTATCGCCCGAATCTAGCCCCGTTGCCGCACCCACGGTTGCACCCCGCCCAAATCCGGCATCATCAATACCATTACCGCCACCACGCTCGGCCACGCTCCAAGTGCCTCAACCACACGCCGCCGCACAACCGGTAGCCACAGCTGCTCCTGAGCCGCCGCAGCCAGCGCCAGCACCAACTGCAGCGCCGGCGAGCGCCCCCAACTCAGAGCCAAAGCTTCCGCCAACGCCGCCAGCCATACCGTCCAGCCCTTCAGTGGCACCAATGCAGCCAACTGTTGTTTCAGCGCCAGTACAGCCTCCGCATCCGTTAGCGCAAGAACAGCCGCCGTCAGCGCCTCAAATACCTCAGGCGCCGCAGCCAGCGCCTAGCGTCCGCCCAGTCGCACCCGCACAGCCGGTACCAGCAGCACAAACGACCGCAGCAGCCACAGCTCAAGCGCTGAGCATTCCAGTTCAGCCAATCTCGCCAACCGGAACGCCGCCAACCCCAGCCGCCTCATCACCGTCCACGCCATCACAGCAGCCAGCAGTTCCGTCCGCACAGCCGGCAACGTCCGCCAGCATTTCTTCGCCAGCAGCGTCCGCACCAGCACCAGCAGACAATACACTATCTGGCATGCAGTTTGAAGAAACCCTGCGAACAGACGTGCCAGCATCACAAAGAACTACGCTATAACCCTCAAGAAACACGACTACTACTATGAACACTCCGCACGATACCGGCAAGTCGCCGGAACGGCTCAATAAGTTCCTCGCGCGGCAGCTCGGTATCTCGCGCCGCGAGGCTGATGTTTTAATTGAAAACGAAACCGTCATGGTTAATCATACGCTCGCTACGCTTGGTACGCGCATTACGCCAAGCGACAGCATTGACGTCGCAGGAACACCAGTTGCCCGTAGACCCGCCGCGCTACGCTATATCGCGCTCAATAAACCCATCGGCTACGTTTGTTCGCGCCGCATGCAAGGCAATGCGCCAACAATTTACTCATTGCTGCCGCCTGAGCTTCATATGCTTAAGCCTGTCGGGCGCCTTGACAAAGACAGTTCCGGATTATTGCTTCTCACCAATGACGGCGACTTCGCGCACCGTATGACGCACCCTAAATTCGCTAAGACGAAACAATATCGCGCCCGCCTTGACCGCGACCTTGAACCGCTCCATCAACAAATGATCAGCGACTTCGGCATAGAGCTTGACGACGGGCGCAGCCAGCTTATACTCGCGCGTCTCGACGACAATCGCCGCGAATGGCACATCAC
>CAJPSU010000088.1 GCA_905373345.1 Candidatus Saccharimonadota bacterium | reverse complement strand
GTGGTTAGCGATTGAGAATAGTTTTTCAAAAAGTAATCCGGCGAGCTGGCACGTTGCAATTTTCAATGCCGATAAACTCGTTGACAAAGCTCTGCGCGAAAGCAGATACAAAGGCGAGACGATGGGCGAGCGTATGAAATCGGCGCAAGACGCTTGGTCGCACCCGAATCATATCTGGGGCGCACACAAAATTCGCAATCGCCTGGCGCACGACACTGAGGTAAAACTTTCGCACGATCTCGCCCTGCGCGCATTATCAGCCTATAAACAAGCATTGAAAGATTTAGGAGCGATTTAATGGCAGTACCCGCAGAAACATTGCAGAAGTATGAAATGACAATTGGCATTGAATGCCATGTCCAACTTGCGACCGATACGAAATTATTTAGTCCAGCAGACAACGATGCGCGCGAGGCGGCACCGAATACTAAAGTTCATCCGATTGATTTTGGGCTGCCGGGCATGCTACCGGTGTTGAACCGGCGTGCGGTTGATTTAGCAGTTCGCGCCGGAAAAGCGCTCAACGCGCCGATTGCGAACGTATCGCGCTTTGATCGCAAGCACTATTTTTATCCTGACCTGCCGAAAGGTTATCAGACAAGCCAAATGTATCAGCCGATTATTCTTGCCGGTTATGTTGATGCGCCGCTTGAGGACGGCACAGTAAAACGCGTGCGCATCGAGCACGCGCACATGGAAGAAGATGCGGGCAAGTTAACGCATCACGATGACTACTCACTTGTTGATTTGAACCGCGCTGGCACGCCGCTTATCGAAATTGTGTCTGAGCCGGATATGCATTCGGCAGCAGAAGCGCGCGCCTATGCGACGGAGTTGTACCGTTTAATGACATACGCAGGCGTGACATATGGTGATTTATACCATGGCAATATGCGGTTTGACGTAAACATTAGTATTGCGCCAAAAGGCTCAACGACGCTTGGTAAACGCGCCGAGGTGAAGAATCTGAATAGTTTTCGGAGTGTTGAGCACGCTGCGCAATATGAATTTGAGCGCCAGGTTGCATTAGTTGAAGCGGGCGAGCCGGTTGTGCAGGAAACTCGCGGTTGGAACGACGACAAAGGAGTAACGACAAGCCAACGTAGCAAAGAGGATGCGCAGGATTACCGCTATATGCCCGATCCCGACATTCCGCCGATCGTTTTGACTGATGAAGAAATTGCTGATATTCAAGCCGGCATGCCGATGCTGCCGGGCGAATACCGCGAGTCGTGGGCTGACCTATCTCTTGATAAATCGGTAATCGATACGATTTTAGGCCATCAAGAAGTTGCCGATTTATTGCAGCAGACGTATCGCCTGGCAGATTCGGATCAAGGCGGTGTGCTGAGCGAGTTGGGCGTGGATAAACAAGTCTACGCGGCGCTGATGCGCCGGATCTTCAACTGGTTTGCGTCAACGCCTGATGAGATGATTGATCTTGCGCGTATTCGGTCTGGCTTGGTTGAGCCGCGCCGTCTCGTCCACTTGGCGCTGTTGGCAGAAAAAAACGAAATTAGCTCAAATAACGCCAAAGAGATTTTCCTCTTTCTGTTCGACGAATCGTTCGCTGGTAAGATGCCGCGCGACATCGCTAAAGAGAAGAATTTATTGCAAGTGTCGGATGAAAGTGCTATCGCTGCTATTGTCGACGACGTTATGAATGATCCTGCGAGCACCGCCTCAATTGCTGACATTAAAGCGGGCAAAGATAAAGCTATCGGCTATCTTGTCGGTCAAGTTATGAAGCGGTCGAAAGGGCAAGCGAACCCAAGTTTGGCGCAGAAATTAATTCGAGAAAGGTTATAAATGATGAAACGACCAACCAAAGCTATTATTGCTGCCGCCGGATTCGGTACGCGCTTTTTACCGCAAACTAAGGCAATGCCGAAGGAAATGATGCCGCTTATTGATAAGCCGATCATTCAGTATGTCGTTGAGGAGCTAGTCGACGCGGGCATTAAAGATATCATCATCGTTGGGAGCGCGAGCAAGCGTGCAATTGAAGATCATTTCGACTTGCCAAACGAAGATCTGCTCGCAAATTTGCGAGCAGATCTTCGTTTGGCCAGGTTGAGGCGATTGCAAATCTGGCGAATTTCGTCTATCTGCGCCAAAAAGGCGCGTATGGCAACGCGACGCCGATTCAGTGCGCGGCGCATTTAATGGGCAGCGAGCCATTTATTTACACTTGGGCGGACGATTTTTTTGTTAGTCGACCGGGCGTTACGAAACAACTGATTGAGACGTACGAGCGTTACGGCGGCAGTGTGCTTGCGTGTAAGCGTGCCGAGAAGGATGATGAGTATGACAAATACGGTTTCGTTAGCGGTGCGGCAGAACAGACGGGCGAGGTTAAGGTTGATCGCATTATCGAAAAGCCTGGTAAAGCGAATGCGCCGAGCGAGCTCGGCAGCGTAAGCGAATTTCTGTTTACGCCGGAAATATTTGATTATCTAGAAAAAGCGCACGCTAGCTTTGACGGGCACGGCGAGTTCATGATCCAGCCGATCGTGCAAGCGATGATCAACGACGGCTGGGGCGTGTATGCGCGCGAAATCACCGACGGTAAGTTCTACGATACGGGCGACAAGCTTGAATATTTGAAAACAATGATTGATTTCGGGCTTGATCATCCCAAGCTTGGTCCGGCGCTTCGCGAACATTTGTTGCGGCGCGTGGCGGAATTATCTGAAATATCCGAGTAAACCCTTGCATATTTTTGCAAAATGCGCTATAGTTATAGGCGTAACCGTTTTGGTTTGTCATTAATAAAATAAAAAGGAGCATGCGCATGATATGGGCGCAAGTACTGGTCATTATTTTGTCGGTATTTTTAGCAGTATTTTTGTTGCTGGCGATTGTGCTGGCGATAAAACTTATCAAGCTAACCCGGCAGATTAAGCGCGTCACCGACGTAGCGGAGCGTACAGAGGTGAAATTCGAAACCATCGCCGGTAATGTTGCGGCAGTTACGTCGCCGATGGCGCTATTAAAAATTATCACACGGTTTATTAAACGAGCAAAAAAATAAAGGAGGAGTTATGTCAAAAGGTAAATTTGCACTCGGAGCACTGTTTGGAGCGGTCGCTGGCGTGATCGCTGGCGTATTGACTGCGCCAAAATCAGGCAAGGAGACGCGCGCCGACCTAAAGGCAAAAGCAGACGAACTGAAAAAAGATACCGATAAAGCGGTCGACGAAGCCAAGAAAAAAAGTGAAAAAGTTTACAAAGACACGAAAAAGCATGTCGAAACCGCTGTCGAAGAGGGGCGCAAAACAGTTGATGATTACCGCGAGCGTGCTGGTCGCGCAGCTGCGAGCGCAAAAGAAGAATT
>CAJPSU010000087.1 GCA_905373345.1 Candidatus Saccharimonadota bacterium | reverse complement strand
ATGTTGTGCTGACTGATACGGTCGGTTTGGCGTCGTCGCATTGGTGGGCGTCGTCGTCGGCGTTGGCGTCGTAGCTGCTATCGGTCGAGGTGATGATTTCTTTTTTAGTAAAATCATCTTTCGCTTTGATGACGCCGATTTCAATTTTCGCATCTTCCGGCGTACATGAGGTCGCCTTCTTTTTTGACACTTTATCGAACGTCATCTTTGCTGTTGATGTACCGGTTGATTTGTTGTAATACGACGGAAAGAGCTCGCCTTTAATATTTTGGATACCGCTCGGCGCCGTATACCAATCGCTTAGGGCTAATTTCTTTTGATCGGCGTACGATTTCGACACTGCCGCCATCGTTTTATCAAAGAACATTGCAGGAATGAGCGAGTTGCCGCTCTTGAGCACCGATGTGTCGGAATTGCCGAACCATACTGCCATTGACAGGTTTGGCGTGTAGCCGGCCGCCCAGATATCTTTCGACGCGACCTTGCCGTTTTTTTCGCCGTTACTTGTTCCCGTTTTGACCGCAGCGTGGACACCGATTCCGGTGAGCGCCGGTAGATAATCTTGATTCCAGCCAAGCCCGGCGCGCGCCTTCGCATCGCCTAGAATATCGGTCACAATGTACGCTGCCTGCGGGTTGATGACTTGTTTGCTTGATGCTTTATATTCTTTGAGTGTTTCGCCGTTGCTGTTCGTGACTTTTATGATCGACGTTTGCGGCATGTAAACGCCCTGGCGGCTCAATGTTGAGTAAGCATTGACGTGGTCGATCAGTCGCGTGCCGCAGCTGCCGAGTGCGCTCGACAAGCCAGCCTGCGCGTCGGCGCCATTGGTGCAGTAATATTTATTGCCGGCGGCGCGAATCAGCGACCAGGTGCTGCCAGAGTTATTCTGCTCGTTAATCGCCATCGCTTTGACGGCGGGAATGTTGCGCGAGCGGTCAAGCGCCTGGCGGATATTAATGTTATCTTGAAACTTATTGTCGGCGTTTTGCGGCGTGTAATTACCTGGGAACGTCGTTTTGGTATCGGTGAGCGTCGAACCGCTGCCATAGTTCTGCTTGCCGCTGCCTTGGTCGCTGAATAGCTGCGCATAGACGAACGGCTTGATCGACGACCCCGGCTGAATAAACGCTTTTGCGGCGTTATCCTGGCCGAATCCGGTGTAATTGAAGTCGCGGCTGCCCATTAGCGCTAGCAGCTGGCCGGTTTTCGTGTCTTCAATCGCTGCCGCACCATTCGTAAAGCCGGCATGGTTTGGACAATTTCGATAGTTGCAATCGCGGCTCGTCATACTGCCGTTGAACATCGCCGTCATATTTGATTCCAGTAAATTCTGTACGTCAATATCAAGCGTCGTCTTCACGGTTAATCCGCCTTCGCCGACGATCGTTTTGCCGAGCTCGCCTTCCAGCTGCTCTTTGACCATTTGCACAAAATGAGGCGCTTTCACATTAGAATACTGATCGGCAAGCGGCTTTACAGTGTCCATAATAGCGACACTTTTTGCTTGATTCGCTTGCTCCTTGGAGATATATTTCATCTCAACCATATTATCAATCACTTTGCGCTGGCGCGCGAGCAGAGCATTACGCCCGGCGATATTGTACGGATTATAGGCGCTCGGATTGTTTGGGATTGCTGCGAGTAGCGCGCACTCTGACAAATTCAAATCTTTCGATGATTTGCCAAAATATGTCTGCGCTGCCGACTCAACGCCATTGCGCCGTCCGCCATACGGCGATTCGTTTAAGTAAAGCCCTAAAATCTGCTCTTTGCTATACATGCGTTCAACTTCAACCGCCAAAATGATCTCTTTAATTTTGCGCGGAATACCTGCTAACCCGCGTTTTGTTGCTTCATCGCGGAAGAACACTTGTTTGATCAGCTGCTGCGTTAGGGTTGAGCCGCCCTGAACAGCATTTCCCTGGGCATTGCTCAGCAGAGCGCGTACGATGCCGGAAATGCTAATGCCGCCGTGTTTATAGAAGTCTTTGTCTTCGATCGCGACCGTCGCCTGATCCATGCATGGCGCAATATTTTTATGGTCGACAACTAGCGTATAATCGCCATCGCCTTTGTCTTCCCATAATAATTTATTATTGCGGTCGTAATACTTTGTCACTGTGGTGCGTACGCGCTGCGATAGCGTGTCGGGATTGATCTGATCGAGATCTTTACGGAAATAAGCGAAAAGCGCCGTTCCCGTCAGTACGAGCAGCAGCATGCATACGCCGATAATCTTCAGGAACATAAATAACCCCTGCCGGCTGAACCAATACTTCGCTACGCGTTTCGGGTGTAACCGGTACAATAAACGCTTCAGCGGATGTTTCGGCAGCGTGCTTTAGCGTCTTTTTTAACTTGTCGTTTGCGGGCGAGGTTAGAATAAACGCTCACGCCTTTCTTCGTCGGTCCCTGTTTTTTCCCCACAGTAATTTTCTTCCCATAAGCAATATTACCCTCTATCATACCACCATTTATGTCGCGTGCCTAGCCTTTTTATGGTACACTGGCACTAGTTATTTATAAGCGTACGAAAGGATATGAAATGACGCTAAGCGAAGAACTGACCTGGCGCGGATTCGTCAATCAGACGACGTTTTCGGATATCAAGGAACTTGACGGCGAGAAGCGTACATTTTATTTCGGCGCCGATCCGAGTGCGGACAGCATGCAAATCGGTAACCTGGCGGCGATGATGATGTGCCGGCATTTCATCGAGCATGGCTACAAACCGATTTTGCTTGTCGGCGGCGCGACCGGCATGATAGGCGATCCAGACGGCAAAAAGCAGGAACGCGATTTGCGTAATGCCGAGACAGTGGCGCGAAACGTTGAGGGTTTGCGGCGGCAATTTGCGCAGATTTTTAACGGCAAAGATTTCGAAATCGTCGATAACGCTGATTGGTTTCGCGACATCAACTACATCGATTTTTTGCACCAAATCGGCAAACACGTCAGCATGACGCAGCTGTTAGACCGCGAATTTGTCCAGCAGCGCATCGGCGAGGGCGGCAGCGGCATCAGTTACGGTGAATTTAGCTACGCACTGATTCAGGGTTATGATTTCTTGCACCTGTACCGCGAAAAAGGCGCGACGCTGCAGTTAGCGGGTGCCGACCAGTGGGGCAATAGCGTCACGGGCGTAAGTTTGATTCGCAAACTTGAAGGCGGCGACGCGCATGTGTTTACGGCGCCGCTCATCATCAACAGGCAGACTGGCGTGAAGTTTGGCAAGTCTGAGGGTGGTGCAGTGTGGCTTGACCCGAACAAGACCAGTCCGTATCAATTCTATCAATTTTGGCTGAACTGCGATGATTTGACAAGTGAAGATCTCATTAAGATTTATACACTG
>CAJPSU010000086.1 GCA_905373345.1 Candidatus Saccharimonadota bacterium | reverse complement strand
GCTGACCATACTGCTTGCGCCAATTTCCGAAAAATCCGATGTCAATTGAGAAAGTATTGCGATATTCACGCCAAGTGATACGTCGCCTGCGGTTATCCAATCTGGCGACTCGTTCAACTCTTCGTACAACTGCCCAAGCCGCTTATTCCACTCTCGTTCGCAGCCAAAGACGATCGCATACGGCAAGCAACGTTCATATAGCCGCACTAGCGCGCCGTTATCGCTCGCTACATCACCCACCTTGTCTGCCCCTTCCGGACTTTGCAGCATGCGCAGTTGATCGACTTCGGCGGCATTGATATATAGTTTTAACCCTCGCAAATAGCGTTTTAATTCTTCGCCTTGCGCGCTCAACCGATTCTGTGCGCGGCGCGACATAATAGCTGCAATAGTAATATTCAAAATAGCAGCACCAGCACACGCTGCGGCTGCTAGAAACGAAACAGTTCCGCCTTCAGCATCATCGCCCAATAGCCATAGTATTATGAAAAATATCGCAGCAACAGATGTTAATGATGTAACCAGCCACGTCGTATACAACGATATTTCTTTGCGGTTATATAAGAATAATTCGCCCCGTTTTATTTGACGGCATAACGACAAAAACCGCGACGATACAGAGTGGCTATTCTGCTTAATCTGCGTAAATGTCCGCTCCGTTCCTACAGCCGGATCATTGCCGAATATTGCCGCAGCAAGAGTTCGTTCATGTTTGGTCGTGCCGCCGAACGATTTTTTTACCACAAACATATAATCATGCTTGCCTGTGCCTGTCTGGCGAATTTCAATAATGTGGCGCACCGCCCAATCAACCACTTGTGCCGACAGCGCCTTGCTAAAATTATGCCACCCTAAAACCGCCATCGACTCAACAACCGAGCGATCGGCGGGCGGGATATATTCCGGCGCAACCGGCTGGCGCCGGATCGCGGCCGCCTGTGCCAACTCTTTAGCAAATTTCTTTTTCCACTTGCGCGAACAAAATACTAGTATGACAATACCTACGCCGAACGCAGCTGCTGCTCCGGTCAAAATAATATTTGGCAGCCGCTCGCGCAGCGACGGCTGGTACGCAGCGAACGTTCCCGGTTCAAACCCAAGCGCAATCGTTACACCTTGATGCTGCCCAAGATTATTCACGCGCAGCGAATACTCCGCGCCTGAGACTGTCGACTCGCACGTATTTTTTGCTTGCAGCGCCCCATAATAGCACTGTATGTTTGTTTTTGCTTTGCCAGCAAGCGCTGTGTCCAATTTAAGCGTTACTGTTGCCGCTGCTACTGGTACAGGAGAATCTGTTCCAATTGCGTTCCAATAGAATTCGTCTTTTTGCGTATCGCTATAGTATCGTGTAACGTCGCGCTGCGTGTAAGTGATAACGTATGTTTTTGTGCCGCTGACATACGCGTTTTTATTGCCGACGCGAAGCGTGTTGCCATTCTGATGATACTCAAGATCAGCGCCATGTTCGTCTTTCACCGACTCTAATGTAAAATTCGTCGCGTGCCCATCGTATTTCTTCACGAATTGGCGCGTGATGCCGTGGTTTTGATCCGGCGGAAAATCTGCAGTAATCGCTTCGATCGTTTTAAGCGTTGAATGATTATTGCGGTCGCGCCCCAGCTCTAATCGTACGTCATAATTCGTAATCGTAAAGTTGTTTGTATCGCGCGTATTGCCGCGCGCCGCTATCGCGCAACTCGCGCCTAACAGTACAAGCGCTACCGCGACAATACCACCGAAGATCACCCGCTTCATACGTTTAGTATACTATTGAACTAGTGGTCAACCAAATAGCAAATCAAAACATACCATCTCTAAAAACAATCTGATTTGCATACGCTAATTTTTACCATAAGCGTTATAATAGATACAGAAGATGGGAGGATACTATGAAAGCAGCAATTTTCAAACAACCAGGCTTAGTCGTATGCGAGAACATTGACAAGCCAACAATACAGCAACCGACCGACGCTATCATCCGAGTGGTGCGAACGTGCGTGTGCGGCAGCGACCTATGGTTTTATCGCGGTATTAGCGAAATGCCGAGCGGCAGCCAAGTCGGACACGAAGGCATTGGCGTCGTCGATCAAGTCGGCGAAGACGTCAAAAATTTCAAGCCAGGCGATTTCGTTATTATCCCGTTTGGACTAAGCGACGGTACATGCGCGAATTGCCGCGCTGGGCGCCAGACTAACTGTCTGCATGGCGATTGGTATCACACCGGACAAAGCGAATATTCGTATGTACCGCTCGCTGACGGATCGCTGTATAAAATCCCCGACGGCAATTACTCCGACGAGCAGCTCGCCTCCATCCTCACCGTTAGCGACGTCATGGGAACCGGCTACCACGCCGCAGTTATGGCGCGTGTTAAGCCAGGCGATACTGTGGCAGTCGTTGGCGACGGTGCGGTAGGATTATGCGGCGTGATTGCGGCAAAAATGCTGGGAGCTAAGCGGATTATTTTAATGAGCCGGCACGACGATCGCCAAACCCTGGGCCGCGAATTTGGCGCCACCGACGTTATACCTGAGCGCGGCGAAGCTGGAGAAGCAAACGTAAAAGCCCTAACCGATGAAGGTGTCGGCGTTGATGCAGTATTAGAATGTGTTGGTAGCGATGCTTCAATGCAGACAGCTATCAATATTGCCCGTCCTGGCGCTACGGTCGGGACTGTCGGGATACCGCACAACGTAACGATCCCGTTTGAGAAAATTTTCTTTGGTACAGTTGGCATCCATGGCGGTCCAGCCCCGACACGGGCATATGCACCATTACTGCTTGATGCTGTGCTCAAAGGCGATATCAATCCTGGGCGAGTTTTCACTTACGCGACCACGCTTGATAATATCAACGAAGCCTACCAAAAAATGGATCAGCGCCAAGCAATTAAATCGCTGCTAAAAATTAGCGAAGTTTAGATTAGTTTTATTTAAGACGCAAAGAGATTTACCGCCAGACTTTTCGAGTACTGCGCAGATGGACTTTGGGCGGCTACAGCTTCATCACGACTTCTTTACTAAAAAGTCCCGTAGCTTCGCAAACACGTCAACCTCTTCAATTGACGCTAAATATTCCTGCCATTCATCGTCATCCAACTCTGCCAAACTCCTGCCTGGAAAAGTATTGTAGCCGTATACATACAATAACTCCGTCCAGCCGTGCAAGTTATCGCCGCGCGGCTCATCGGTGATAAATCCGACCTCGTCCGCTGTTAGAATCGTATCGCTTGCACCATCAAAATAACCGAGCCCAAACGAGAATACTGCCCGGCGATCTATTTCGCCCGCCATTAGTTTAATTAAACCTTTATAGCTAAAACTGTCCAATAGCAATTTAACGAACGGACCCGGAAAACCGCCCAGCGCCGGAATGAAAAAACCGCGGTCGTCGACTACTAATCGCTTGCCCGGAAAAGCACGCTTAGCTTGTGCGAGCTTCGCTTCAGTAATTTTGCGGATGTCTAGGTCACGCCCTTCGTCGAAATCATATTCAAGTCGCT
>CAJPSU010000085.1 GCA_905373345.1 Candidatus Saccharimonadota bacterium | reverse complement strand
CCTGCTTCTGGTCGTCTGGTAAGCTACCGAGCCCCACTTCTTGCAAAAAATTATCATCTAACTGAAACATTGTCCCTCCGTTTCTCTCCCTCTAGTATATAGAGCTTACTCCGCTTATGCAATAAGTCCGAGCTGCTTATTGACCTCGTTGCGCATATCAATCAGCTCTTCAACATACTCGTCAAACACTTCCTGCATCATCTTGCCATATCCAGGAATCGCATAACGTAGCCATAAAGCAGCTGCGTAAAAACTCATTGCCTCTTCGTCGCTGTCCATCAGCTGGCGCACCGCCTTATAGTCCTCGCGCGTCGCGTAATCACCGTGGAACTCTGCCAGCCAGCGCCGTGTGCGGTCAGGGTTGCCCTGCACGTCTTCAAACTCGACAATCTCGTCATCGCTCAGCTCCGGCAAAAACCGCTCCGCCACGCGCCGATTTAGCTCCTCTTGAATTTCCCGCTTGTATTTATCTTTTTGCTCTTCTGTCAGCATCGCTACATTGTAGCCGATTTTTGTCAGCAGAGCGTCATCAATATTAAACATTTACCCCTCCCTTTTATTTTTTGGCATACTGGCTCAACACCTTCAGCACAGATGTAGTATTGCTATCACCGTTTATAGACACCCATTCATTTGCGCCGCTTCCGTGCCACTCTACATCGTAACCATTTTGTGCAGCCATATCGGCTAATTCATGCAATTTCGATGCAGCATTTTCAGTACCAAAGTTATCTTCCGCCCAGTTCCACGGATAGTCATACTCGCTAAAATCTGGTTTCGGAACATTAAGGACATCAGGGACACCAGGAGTATGCTCAGAGGCACCAAGGGCACCGCCAATTCCGGCACCATTCGCATCCGCAGCGCCATCAAAACTTGGCGCCGCACTAGGAATATTAGGAGTATGCTCAGAGGCACCAAGGGCACCGCCAATTCCGGCACCATTCGCATCCGCAGCGCCATCAAAACTTGGCGCCGCACTAGGAATATTAGGAGTATGCTCAGCACTGTCAAAAAGATTACTGACGCCATTTTTAATCATAGGCACTGCCCAAGCGGTAGCAATCCTACCTAGTACCGCCCCTGCGCCATAAGACATCATAAACCGGTGCGTTTCTTTTGCGACATTACTATTATCGCTTTCGCTCTGTTTGCGGCTAATATCCATGATATAATGAGCCATGCTCTCTATAGGGTTACCTGAGGAACCTGCCAAACTCCGTACTATTTTATCTTTTTGGGCTTGAAAATCTTGATCACTTTCAAATAGCGATTTTGCATACCCCTGGTCATCCTCATGCGCCTTGAGATTCTTTTCGGCAACCGACAAACGCACTGCGCGGTGCATGAACATACCGATGGGAGTAGCGACAGCTCCTACTGCCGCCGTTAGTGGCCAGCCAGCCACGCCCATGACTTTCATGGCAGAAACTACACTCCCAACAGCAAACCCCGTGCCCATACCTTTTACCCACTTCTTTGTCTTGCTATCACCACTACTTAGAAAATTGCCAACTGCACGAGTAAATTTCCATCGCTTTTGCAGCTGTTCTTTTATCTTTCCGTTCACCGCGTTACGCACATCGTAGTCTAGCATAGTACGCAGCTTTTCAAACGCTATGTCCGACTTCTCCTGGTCAGTTTTACCCTTGCTTTCCACCTCAGCCCGAGTACCCGCAAGTTTTACGGACCACGTTTTAATTTCTTCTTCCGCTTTATCGAGATCTTCGTCCAGCTTCTCGCTCTCCCTCTTTACATCTTCACTCCTTGGCTTAAAAGATGCAATACGCCGAGCAACATTCTTTATTCTGTAATACGCCGACGCTTTGTTTTCAAGAATACCCTGCTCTTTTGTCTCATATGTAAACCTCAAATCCGAGAGTCTCTTAAGTGCGGCTTCATACCACCCCTCTTCAATCTCTTCCTTCTCACTCAGTAATTCATCTCTGTTCTGTGGGTCGTTCTTTAATAAATCCTCTATCTCATCCAGTCGCTCTTTATCTTTCTTCTGACGTTTCTCGACTGACTGCCCTTCGATGAAGTTTTGATAGGTATCATTTAGCAGCAAAAAGAGTTCAGTATCTTTAACTCTAGTGCGGCGCAAACCCCTATATAGATCATTTGTTATTTTCTTGCGTGCTTTCTCTCCTAAAGCTTTATCGTAAAGATTACTATAATGAGTAACTATATTGTCACGGCAAGCTTGTAAATACCTATCCTCTACTGCCGCGCCGGCATCACCATCTATAAGCGATCCCACATCAGCGAGACTAACGAGATTAGGGGAGGATGATTTTGGTTCACGCGCTTTTTTTACGACTTCAAGAGCGCTTGAATAAGCAAGATATTTATTTTTAATATCCTGCCCTTCGGGACCACCATGACACAAACTCGCCTCAATATCTTTTATGTCCTGACTCTCGCAGATCTCGGTTAGCAAATCTATATATTCTTGCGACTTATTTTGCTTTTGCGCCTGCTGCATTAACTCTGTAAGATATTGTCCCTGAGTGCCGCCCTTTTCGTTTTCGTGTTTTTTTATTACTCCTAGCACTTCATTCATAGCTGAAAACCTATTGTCAACCATGCTCTCAATGCTCGGATCTTTAGTTATAAGAGCAAGATTAGTACTCTCAATAAGAGTCCGCATAGGACTATCGTCACTCATCAGTACATCTCTTTGTATGTTTTTTTCTTCCCTCTCCGGAGACGAGGTCCTAAAGCGTTCAAACCGTGACATAAGCGACAGCTAATCCTTTCAGATACAAATTTATAATCGTTTTTATATTATACACCAACTTACACAAAAATGCAAGCTTTTTACTCATCCTCGCCACCTATTATAGACGCGCCATGCAACAACGTCAAGGGTGTTTTATGCAAATAATTATGAAATTACCTGCTACAACGTCCGTTTCACCAGCTCGCGCGTAAATAACTCCAGCGTATCGCCGATCTCCAATTGGAGCTTTTTGTGCGTGCGTATACTCAGCCCGCACATTTCACCCTCAAACACTTCTTTTGCTTCTTGCTGCTGGCGCTGCGCCGACATCACTTCAACTTCGGCGATTTGCTCGCCGCTGCGCTTAACGCGCGCCAACGTATGCGCCACAACCTTGCCTTTTGCTACCATACCGCCGCAAATCACTTCGTCGCGCATCGTACGGAACAGGCCCTTCACATCAAGTACGCCAATTTCCGTCTCAACAACATCTGGTTCAAGCATTTGCTCCATACTTTGGCGCGCGTCGTCTAGCAGCTCATAAATAACTTTGAACAAGCGCACCTGCACGCGGTCGCGCATCGCGAGGCGCTTCACTGCCGGCGGTAAATCAACATTAAAGCCGTACACGATCGCCTGCGAACTATCCGCCAAACGAATATCGCTTTCGTTAATATTGCCCACGCCGCTGCCGATCACACGCAAGTCAATCGCGTCGCCCGTATCCACCAGGCGTAAGCTATCCATCACCGAAGTGAGCGAGCCTTGCACATCTGCTTTCACAACGACATTAAACTCTTGGCTAT
>CAJPSU010000084.1 GCA_905373345.1 Candidatus Saccharimonadota bacterium | reverse complement strand
GGTTGATATGGGCGAACTTTCGACGGACATTGCGATTACCTACGGAGATACGCCGCGGTTAATTCGTACGATCCCGACGGGGTTAAACTCGCTCGTTAAGGCTACAGTACAAAACTTAAGCGTGCAGGAAGACCAAGCACGCCAGTTTATCCTGAAATTCGGACTCGCGAAAGACCGGCTAGAAGGACAAGTATACCGTGCGATTGAAATGACGCTTGATAGTTTCGCTTCGGAACTGTCAAAATCAATCAAGTTTTTCCAGACGCGCTATCCGAATGTCAATGTGTCGCAAATTTTGCTTTCGGGCTTTGGCTCGATGATTCCGCAGCTCGACGCATATTTCTCGGATAAGACAAACACTCCTGCGTCGCCAGCGAACCCGTGGCAAAATATTCAGATGTCGCAATCCGAGCAGCAGGATCTGGCGGCGGTCGCGGCTGAATACGCGACAGCTATCGGTTTAGCAAAAAGGAGGAATCTTTCATGATTGAAGTAAACTTGATTCCAGATGTAAAGCGCGAGTATCTGCGCGCGCAGCGAATGCGCAATATGGTGGTATCGGCATCAATCATGGTAATGATTGTTGCGGGCGGCGCGATTGCGGTACTTGGCGTCGGACTCGGCGCGATCAGTGCAGCGGGGTTAGTAAAAGACGGCGAGATTAAGTCGGGCTACCGCCAGCTGAGCGGACAGTCGGGCGTGAATGATATTGTGACGATCCAAAACCAGCTAGCGCATGTGTCGGAGCTGGATAAAGCGCGCGGTATCAATTCGCGTGTGTTCGAGGTTGTGAGTGCAGTTAATCCGCCAGCACCAAATAATATCAAGATTTCGACGATTCGGTTTAAGCCGTCGGAAACATCAATTGCGATCGACGGCTCAGCGGCAAATAGCTTTACAGCGACTGATATCATGAAAAAGACGATTTTGAATACAAAAATTCAATACCGCGACGATTCATCGACAAAAGAGGTGCCGCTTGCAAGCGAAGTAACGATTACAAATACAACGTACGCGCAGGAATCTGACGGTTCAACGGCGCTGCATTTTACGTTGACGTTCTCGTATCCGAAAGAATTGACGTCGAATGAGTACAAAAATGTCACGATCGTGACGCCGACCAGCAGCATCGATGTGACCGACTCAAAGACGCACGTACCGGACGGATTATTCTCGTCAAATTCGTCGAAAAAGGAGGAGAAGTAATCATGCCAGAGGTAAAAAAAGATCAATCAGCTGGCAAGCGGCAGCAAATTTATAAATCAGGCCGCACAATGTTCGCCTGGGTGGCTGGTGCATCGGTGATTGCTGGTTTTGCGGTCGTGGTCGCGGGATTCTTGATACAGCGCATCGTGTTTGAATCGAAAGTGGTAGTAGAAAAGCAAAATACCGTTAATACGCTCCAGGCAAATAACAAAGCGGTCAATAAGCTGCGCGACGAAATTCGCGTCTTGAACACAAATGCGGCGCTTAGCTCGGTGAAGTTGAATGACAACGAAGAGCCATTGCGTGTTATATTGGATGCTTTACCAGCAGACAATAACGCGCTTGCGCTCGGCGCGTCAGTGCAGAGCTTGGTAGCGCGGACACCGGATGTGAAGCTTGAATCGTTCCAGGTCGGTGAGGATACTGCAACGGACGACGGCGCGACAGCGAAATCAGGGTCAAACGTCAAAGATGTGCAGCAAATTCCATTTACGATGTCAATATCGGCAGCAAACCCCGATGCACTACGCGATGTATTGAAGAATCTTGAAAAATCTATTCGCGTGGTCGATATTGACTCTATGACAATTGAGCAAGGCGACTCGCGCGTTGTCATGACGATAAACGGGCATGGATACTATTTGCCGGCGAAAACTATTCAGTTAACAAAGAAAGAGGTAAAGCCGTGAAAAAAACCGATATTGCGATGCTTGTGCTGATCGCTGGAATATCAATGTTATCGGCGTTTTTGATCGCTGATAACATTCCGGCACTCAAGGTGTCGCCAAAAGGTGCGCAGGTTGACACAATCGAAAAAATCAGTGATACTGTCGAAAAACCAAGCGAAGATACGTTTAACTCTAAAGCAATCAACCCAACAGTTGAAACAGTTATCGGGCAATCGTCGAGCTAATCGGAGCACATTCGCATGGCGTTGATGACCGATGATATGCAAGAGAAGCTCATCAAGCTCTTAACGGACGAAGGGCTTGTTTCTCGCAATGTCATCAAACAAGCAGCGCAAACGGCGAAGCAAAGTAATACGCCGCTCCTCGCGGCGCTCACATCAAATGGGACGATTGACGAAGAACTGTTGACACATGCAATTGCGCAGGTGTCGGGCGTGCCGTATGTTAATTTAACATCAAGTATCATTGATCAGAGTATTTTGTCGCTGTTGCCGTCTGATATTGCCGAGCGGTTCATGGCAGTACCGCTTGCCGAGGTGCAAAACCGTCTCGCGGTGGCGATGATTGACGCAAATAACGTGCAGGCGGTCGATTACCTGGCGAACCGTATTCAGCGGCCGCTGAAAGTCTTTATGGCGTCCGAAGCGGGCGTGCGGCACGTACTTGACCAGTATAAGACCGATCTATCAAGCGTTGATGAGGCGGCGCAAGTCTCACAGGCAGAAGCGGCGCAAGAGGCGGCGCGCGATATAAAAACAATCGTGCAAGATTCGCCGATTAGCCGGGCGCTGAGCACGGTGCTTGAGTATGCTGTGAAAAGCCGCGCGAGCGACGTTCATATTGAGCCGCTTGAAAAATCGCTGAAGATCCGCTGTCGTATTGATGGTGTGCTACGCGAAGTGATGCAGCTGCCGAAAAGTATTGAGCCGGCGCTGGTCAGCCGTATAAAAATTTTGTCCAACCTAAAGATTGACGAGCATCGTATTCCACAGGACGGACAATTCACAGTGCGCGTAAGCGACAAAGAAGTTGACTTGCGTATTGCGATCAGTCCGGTGGTATGGGGCGAACAGGTCGTTATTCGTTTGCTTGATAAAGCGGGAAATTTGTTTGATCTGGAGCAGATGGGCTACGCTGGGCGTTCGCTGCGCGCGATCCGCAAAGGCATTCAGCGTCCGAATGGCATGGTTCTGACGAGTGGTCCGACAGGGAGCGGTAAATCGACGAGCTTATACGCGTTGATTAAGGAAATTAAAACGGACGCGATTAATATTGTCACGCTTGAAGACCCGGTTGAGTATAAGATGGACGGCGTGAATCAGATCCAGGTTAATACTGACGTCGGTCTGACGTTTGCAAATGGATTACGTTCAATTCTGCGTCAAGATCCAGACGTGGTGATGGTCGGTGAGATGCGCGACGGCGAAACTGCGAACCTTGGTGTGCAGGCAGCGCTGACAGGGCATCTGGTGTTCTCGACATTGCATACAAACTCGGCGGCGGGCGTATTGCCGCGTTTGCTGGATATGGGGATTGAACCATTCTTGATCGCGAGCACGGTTAATACAATTATCGGCCAGCGGCTGGTGCGCCGCGTGGCAAATCGGCGCGATGCGTATTGGTCGACGCCGCTTGAAACGCAGATGATCAAAGAAACGGTTGGGCATTTACTACCGAAGACGAAAGAGGAAGTTGCGAACGTTTCAGCGGATTTAGGCTATAAAGACTTGCCACTTGCCGGCCAAACCGCTTATACT
>CAJPSU010000083.1 GCA_905373345.1 Candidatus Saccharimonadota bacterium | reverse complement strand
GGCCGCTACAAGATGAACAAGCGGTTGAATTTGGATGTGCCAAATACCGCAGAGAATCGTGTGCTGAGGCTCGACGATCTGGTAGCGATTATCCGCGAGCTAATTCGCATGAATAACACGCAGGAGCCGGGCGATGACATTGATGCGCTTGATAACCGCCGTATTAAGCTTGTCGGCGAATTAGTAGCGCGTCAGTTCCGTGTAGGTATGCTCCGCATGCAGCGCAATGCGATGGATCGCATGAGTATGAGCGATATTGAAACGGTGACACCAAGTCAGCTGATTAACGCCCGCCCAGTGGTTGCGGCGGTGCGCGAATTCTTTGCGAGCAGCCAGTTGAGTCAGCTGCTTGACGAAGTGAACCCGATTTCGGAGTTAAGCCACAAGCGCCGATTAAGCTCAATGGGACCGGGTGGACTCAGCCGCGAGCGTGCTGGATTTGAGGTGCGCGATGCCCACCCGACACACTACGGGCGTATTTGTAGCGTGGAAACGCCGGAGGGCGCTAACATTGGGCTAGTATTGAATTTGGCTACATACGCGCGGATTAACGAATACGGATTTATCGAAACGCCGTACCGCAAAGTTGAGAATGGCCGCGTGACAGATGAGATTGTTTATTTGGATGCATCGCAAGAGGTGAATGAGGTAATTGCTGACGCTGGCGCAAAGCTTGATGATAATGGCAACTTCGTGAACGAGCGCGTGTCGGCGCGCAAATTCTTGCAGCCGAGCCGCGTAGATGCGAGCGAGGTGACGCTGATGGACGCGTCGCACAAGCAGATTCTAGGATCAACAGCCAGCCTCGTGCCGTTCATCGAAAAGAACCGTGTCGACCGTGCGTTGACTGGCTCAAACATGCAGCGCCAAGCAGTGCCGCTATTGCAGCCGCAAGCGCCAACGGTTGGAACGGGAATTGAAGCAAACGTTGCGCGCGATTCTAGTCAATTGATTGTCGCAGAAGCCGACGGCGAAGTAGTTCGCGCCGACGGTGATGCCGTTGAGGTGCAATACAAAGATGGCGTGAAACGCTATGATCTCATTCACTTCGCGAAGAGCAATGATGATCGTTGCGTTAACCAAAAAGTTCGTGTATCGCGTGGTGAAACGGTTACAAAAGGCGACATCCTTATTGAAGGCATGTCGATCGCTGAGGGAGAATTGGCGCTGGGCAAAGACTTATTGGTAGCATTCATGCCATGGGGCGGCTACAACATGGACGACGCGATCGTGATTAGCCGCCGATTAGTCGAGGACGACACGCTTACCAGCGTAAATATTAAAGATTATTCGGTAGAAGTACGAGAAACGAAGCTTGGCCCGGAAATCGTGACGCGCGATATTCCAAATGTGAGCGAAGACAGTTTGCGCCATTTGGATGAAGATGGTATCGTGCAAATCGGTTCAGAAGTAAAAGCGGGCGATGTGCTTGTCGGGAAAATTACGCCGAAAGGCGAGCAGGAGCTTAGCTCGGAAGAACGGCTGCTGCGCGCGATTTTTGGCGAAAAGGCAAAAGACGTGCGCGACACATCGCAGCGCATGAATAATGCAGGCGGCGGCAAAGTCGTCGGCGTGAAGATTTTCAGCCGTGAAAACGGTCACGAATTAAAAGCCGGCGTATTGATGCAAATTCAGATCTTCGTGGCGCAATTGCGCAAAATTAGCGTCGGCGACAAGATGGCAGGACGCCACGGTAACAAAGGCGTAGTGGCGCGCATTTTGCCGGTTGAGGATATGCCGTATTTAGCAGACGGAACGCCAGTTGATGTCGTTCTAAACCCGCTTGGCGTGCCAAGCCGCATGAACTTGGGGCAATTGTTTGAAACGCATCTGGGTATGGCGGCGCGGGCGCTTGGCTACAAAGTTGCAACTCCGCCGTTTAACGGAGTGCCAAATGACGTGATTGAGCGCGAGCTTGAAAAAGCTGGGTTAGCGAGAGACGGCAAGAGCCAGCTCTTTGATGGTCGTAGCGGTGAAGCGTTTGAGGAGCGCACAACCGTCGGCGTGATGCATATGATTAAATTGCACCACATGGTTAGCGATAAAATCCACGCGCGCAGCACTGGTCCGTATACGATGGTGACGCAGCAGCCGCTTGGCGGTAAGGCGCAAAATGGCGGTCAGCGCTTTGGTGAAATGGAGGTGTGGGCACTTGAAGCGTATGGCGCTGCAACCACGTTGCAGGAAATGCTAACGATTAAGTCCGACGATGTGTATGGTCGCGCGAAAGCATATGAATCAATTATCAAAAATGACGTAATCACCGGTCCAAAATTGCCAGAATCATTCAACGTGTTGGTAAAAGAGCTGCAAGGCTTAGGCTTACGTGTTGATCTGGTCGACGAAAACGAGAATATCGACGCTGAGCATTTGATTGAATCAAGCGGATCTACCGGTAAAGCTACGTCGACTACGAATGGCGGTGACGATGATGACGATGAGGCAGAAACCTACCTTGATGAATCTGATGGAATCGGTGATGTTGGCGACGATGACGGTATGAGCGTGCGCGCTATTGACGATGAAGGTCAGATTTCGGATATAAGCGAAGAGGAAGACAAAATGTACGACGAAATAACAACGCAAGCAGATAGGGAGGAGGCGTAAGATGGCGTATCCAGTTAACACGCATGGTATCGCTGATTTCGACGCAGTTCGCCTGGCGGTGGCGAGCCCGGAAGACATTCTGAAGTGGAGCTACGGCGAGGTAACAAAGCCGGAAACGATTAATTACCGTACGCAAAAACCAGAACGCGACGGACTATTCTGCGAGCGGATTTTTGGTCCGGTTAAAGACATCAACCCGCATGACAGCAAACTTAAAGGCGTGCGTTCGCGCGAGGCGGCGGTTGATAAAAACGGCGAGTTGGTCACGAAGTCAATCGTACGCCGCGAACGCATGGGCCACATCAACCTGGCGGCGCCAGTTGCGCATATTTGGTTTATGCGCGGTACGCCGAGTGCGATGAGTTTATTGACCGGCATCACGGTGCGCAATTTAGAGCGTATCGCTTACTTTGCAACCTACGTGATTCTGAAAGTCGACGAAGAAAAGCGCGATCAAATGCTGGCTGACTTGGAGGCAGAGACTGAAGCCGGTCGCGCTGCAATCAAAATTCGTTATGAACGCGAAGCGGGTGCAGATGGCGCGGATATCAAGCAATTGGCAGAAGAGCAAACACGCGAGCTGCAGGATTTGGAAGATCAGTTCAACGTGAAGAAGTCGCAGCTTGAGGGCTTGGTACGGCGCGCGTTGATTAACGAAACCGACTACCGCAATTTGCCGGAAGAATATGAGGAGTTGATTGAAGTCGGTATGGGCGGCACGGCGTTGAAAGCGTTGCTCGATGAAATCAACCTGAGTGAATTGATTGATAAATTGCAAGAAGAAGCAGATGGTGCAAAAGGCCAGCGCGAAAAGAAATTGCTGAAGCGCTTGAAGGTGCTTGAAGGTATGCAATCCGCAGGCATTAAGCCGTCAAGTTTGTGCTTGACGGTGCTACCGGTTATTCCACCAGACTTGCGCCCGATGGTTTCGCTCGCGGGCGGGCGGTTTGCAACGAGCGACCTAAACGATCTGTACCGCCGCGTTATCAATCGCAATAATCGCTTGAAGAAATTGATTGACCTGAACGCGCCGGAAGTAATTCGCCGCAACGAAATGCGCATGCTGCAAGAAGCAGTTGATAGTC
>CAJPSU010000082.1 GCA_905373345.1 Candidatus Saccharimonadota bacterium | reverse complement strand
GCGCGCGATGCCGGCGGTCCGTTCAAAAGCGTGGAGGATTTTGCGAAGCGCGTGAGTACGAGCAAAGTGAACCGTAAAGCGTGGGAGTCGCTCATTAAGGCGGGTGCGTTTGATGATCTGGGAGACCGCAGTGACTTGCTATTCAACCTTGACGCGATTTTGGCATTTGCGAGCAAATTACAAAAAGAAGCTTTGAGCGGTCAGGTTGATATGTTCGCGGCGCTTGGCGGCGATAAGCTGATGCCGTCGATTGAGCTAAAGACCGCGCCAGTGAAGCATACGCCAAAGGAGCAGCTGATGTGGGAGCGCGAGCTGCTCGGGCTGTATATTTCGGCGCATCCGCTTGATAATTACGATGCATTTTTTGAGGAGCAAACGATTCCCCTGCATAATTGTACGCCAAATATTGACGGGCAGCAGGTGACGATCGGCGGGCTGGTGTCGACGGTGCGCACGATTGTCACGAAATCGGGCGCGAAAATGGCATTCGTCGGGTTGGAAGATAAAACTGGCGAAGGCGAAGTGATCGTGTTTCCGCGCCTGTACGAGCAGCTCGGCGACGGATTGCAGCAAGATGCTGTGCTGAAAGTGTCCGGCAAGATTAGCGCGCGCGACCGCGACGGCAATATGACCGACGAGGCGAAAATGATTGCCGATGAAATTAGCGTCGTGACCGACAAGGAATTGAATGAATACCAAAGCCATGGGCGCAAAATGACCGCGCCGACGGGTCGCGCGGCGGTGAAACAGAAGCGCTATCCTAAAAAGGCGAATGTGGGCGCGCCGGCTACCGCTGTGACGGCAAAAATGCCAAAATCGGCTGTATCTACTCCATTGCCTGCGCTCAAAACAGTTTATGTCAAAATCGCAAATCCAAACGACCACGATTCGCTGCTAGCGCTCAAGCAATTATGCGGTAAGCACCCCGGACAAAACGACATCATCATGGTACTAGGCAGCGATAAGTCGCGCGCGATTCGATTGCCGTTTCGCGTTGATGCGCAGCGCGAATTGCACGACGGCTTGGTGCAGATCCTCGGCGATGAATGCGTGGCAATAAAATAGCAGGATTCGACTTTGGTCTTTTTGCGCCGGCGCCGGAAAGCGCTGCGCCATAGTGTTTGAGGATATTATTTCGTCAATTCGTACAGCGCGATTCCCGCCGCCACCGATACATTGAACGATTCTTTTTGTCCGCGCATTGGGATTTCGACAATGTCGTCGACTTGGCGCAACAACTCCGCCGGTACACCGTCAACCTCTTCGCCGAGTAGCAGCGCGAGTTTTTTGGGCGCTCGGTAGTCTGCGAGATTGATTGAATTTTCTGCTTGCTCAAGCGCCGCGATCCGATAGCCGCTTGCTTGCAGCTCATCAAAATCTGGCGCGTCACGGTATTCAAACGGCACGATTGCTTCGGCGCCAAGCGCTGTTTTATGAATTTGTTTTGTGATTTTTTCGCGAATGTACGGCAAGCGCGGATCAGTCTGGTAAGTATCGCTAGCGCTATATGCGCAGACCGGCGCAGCGGCGGTGAGCGATACGTCGGGGTACGGCGTGTAGCCGCTCAGGATAATCCGGCGGATTCCGAGCCCTTCGCAGGTGCGAAAAATCGCCCCCACGTTGTGCGTCGAGCGAATATTGTGCGCGATCACGATAATTTCTCTCATATTTTCTATTGTAGCACTCGCCAAAACCGTAAGCTTTTTGCTATACTAGCACTAGTGAACGAAGAAGAAGTCCAGCGTAGACGCCGCGAACAAGATGAGCGTGCCACGCAGCGCCGCGCGGCGATTTTGGGGTTGCCGTATTTAGACACGCGCGAACTGGAGCATGAAATCCCGCTCGTGAAAGATATGCTTCCGGTGCAACAGATGCATCAGGATCGGATCGTACCGCTAGTGCGCGGCGGCAATGAAGTGATGTACCAGTTTGGCGTGACATCGCAGACGCCGCAGTCGGTGCTGCAAGTCATGCGCCGCCAGTACGAAGAGCGCGGCGATCAGATTCAATTTTCGCTGATTAGCCTGAGCGGCTACCGTGCGCTTATGCTGCGCTACGACCCGCCGCGTCCCACTGAGTATCAGGATATCAAAATCGCTAAAGAGGGTGATAGCGACACGATCGCGCAAGTTAGCCAAACGCTTAATACAGTGACGAGCAGTGACCTGTTTGATTTTATTATTCAACAGGCGGATCGGCTGGGCGCGAGCGACATTCACATTGAAAATGAGCGCGATAACATTCGCGTGCGTTTGCGTGTAGATGGTGCGTTGCACCCGGTGGCGCATTTGGAGCGCGATCGTTACCGCGTGATTATGGGCGAACTCGCAAGCCGCGCCGGCATCAGTACGGCGGCGTATCAGTCGCAGTCGGGGCATATGCAGCGTGAGATTACGACCGAGCAAGGTACGCACTTGCTTAATATCCGCGTCGAGACTGTGCCGACGGTGTACGGGCAAGACGCGGTGCTGCGCTTATTCAACTTTGATGAGAGTTTGCTGAACTTGGACTTGCTAGGTATACCGCCGCGCCAGCGCCGCGAAATTGACGAAGTAGTGAGCCACCCGCGCGGGCTTATGCTGATGGTCGGCCCGACGGGCAGTGGTAAATCGACGACGCTCTATAGCGTGCTGAACGCGCTGAATACTTCTGATCGCAAACTGATTACGCTTGAAGATCCGGTTGAGTACAGTTTGAGTGGTATTTCGCAGATTCCGATCGACACGACGCATGGGCAGAGTTTCGCGGACGGACTGCGCAGCGTGCTTCGTCTCGATCCGGACGTCGTGATGGTCGGCGAGATTCGCGACACCGACACCGCGCGCACCGCGATACAGGCGTCGATTACAGGGCATTTGGTGCTATCAAGCTTTCACGCAAATTCAACGAGCACGGCATTTAGCCGCATGATTGACATGATCGGCGTGAACCCGATTTTCTCAAGCGCGATTCGCTTAGTGATCGCGCAGCGCTTAGTGCGCCGGCTGGTTGATGCGACAAAAGAAGAATACGAGCCGGACGAGGCGACGCGCAATTACGTGAAGCGTGTGTTAGCAGGCATACCGGCTGATGTTGAATGTCCGGACTTAGATACGTTTAAGTTATGGCGGCCGAAACCTAGTAATGACGCGCCGTTTGGCTATAAGGGGCGTATCGTGATTATGGAACAGCTAATCGTGACCGAGGAAATCCAGAAATATATTCGCGGCGATGTTGAAGATGTCCATCCCGAATCAATTGAACAAACTGCCAAAGCTGAAGGCATGCTGACATTGGAGCAAGTCGGCGTGCTGGCGGCACTCCGCGGCGAAACGACGCTAGAAGAGGTCGCTCGGGTGATTTAAGCTGGTTTTTGGTGTTTTTTGCGAAAGTTGGGTGGTGACGGTTGTCCGGATTTGACAAAAACAACAAAAACACCTCTAAAACTATTGACAAACAGCGTGATGTGTGATAGCATAATAGCATGCCACTCCCTTTAGTAGGTTGAGCAGGTATGCACGCTTAATAATGAAATCTGATAGACACCACTTGATGCCGTAGGATTTCAGGCTCTCTACCAAGATATAAAAAAGTTTTTCGTGAATAACGTCGCTAGCTGCGTGTTTTTATGTGTGGGTAGAGAGTCTGAAACGGTCAGACTCCAAAACCGCCCCGGAGTGGGGCAGAGAGGAGCCGACAATGGCTCTAGAGACGCTTAACGATGTTGTTGTAACTAGGGGCGGCTGGCCCGCCCTTTGGGAGGAAGGCGGCGCCCTTTCACGCCG
>CAJPSU010000081.1 GCA_905373345.1 Candidatus Saccharimonadota bacterium | reverse complement strand
CGCGGGTTGCGTATGAGCCGTTCGCGCGTGGCGCAGCAGCTGGAGCGGCTGCGCGCGAAAAAACTCGTAACGATCAAGTCAACCTGCGGTGATTTGTGGGTGCGAGCCAGCAAACGCGGCCGCCAACTCGTTCGGTATATGTGGCCGGAGATGGCGCCAGCCTACTAAATTTTTACCGAGAAAGGTATACTGTAGAATAATGAAGATTTTAGTCGTAGACGATGAGGTGCGAATCGCCGAGGCAATCAAACAAGGGCTTGAGCTTGACGGCTATGCGGTTGATGTTGAGCACGACGGCGAGGACGGTTACAATGCGGCGCGCGCCGATGAATACGATGCGATCGTACTTGATGTGATGATGCCGGTAATGAATGGCTATGAAGTGGCGAAAAAGCTGCGTGCTGCCGGCGACACAACGCCGATTATTTTGCTTACTGCGAAAGACCAAAATCGCGACATCGTGCAAGGGCTTGATAGCGGCGCCGATGACTATCTCGCGAAGCCGTTTAGCTTTGACGTGCTGGGAGCGCGTATCCGCGCACTGCTGCGCCGCCCGCAGGAGGTACTTGATAATGTACTAGCCGCCAAGGATGTTAGGCTTGATACGGTGAATCGGACGGTAACGCGTGCTGGCAAGCTGGTGAAATTATCAAGCAAGGAATTTGCGATTTTGGAATATTTAATGCGTAATAAAAACCAAATCATGAGCAAGCAAAATATCATGACGCACGTGTGGGATTTCGACGCTGATATCTTGCCGAATAACGTTGAGGTGTTTATCAATTATTTACGCGGTAAAATAGATAAACCATTCAAACAATCCGAGCCGCTCATTCAAACAGTGCGCGGTTTCGGCTATGTGATCAAGGACGGTGCATGAGATGAAGCATGTGCGCCGCCGCGATGTGCTGCGTCTAGCGGGTACATATCTCGCTATTATTATGGCGATGAGCATCGTGTTTAGTTTTGTGCTGTATAATTTTTCGGCGCAGGAATTTCACCGCCGTCCAGAGCAGCGGCATGCTGACTCAAAATTCTCGCCAATTGTAATCGACGATGAGTCGCTGAGCGTGAGCGACTACTTGTCGAAGCGCGAAGATTTCGCGATGGCATCGCTACGGATCAATTTGGTGATAGTTAACCTAGTAATGTTTGTTGTAGCGTCGCTATTGAGCTATTTGTTGGCGCAGCATACTCTGCAGCCGATTGAGGAAAATATGGCAGCGCAGTCGCGCTTTGTGAGTGATGCTAGTCATGAATTGCGCACGCCACTAACAGCATTGTTGGCAGCAAATGAGGTGGCGGCACGCAACACAAAACTCACGCTCGCACAGGCGAAACGAGTCATTGCTGATAATGTTAGCGATGTGACGCGTTTGCAAACATTAGCAAACTCCATGCTCGGGTTACTGAAGGACGACGACATGACTATGACGAAAGAACCGGTGTCGCTACAGGCGGTCGTGAACCGCGCGATGAATTTGGTGGTGGCGCAAGCGGTCGAAAAAAATATTGCTGTTGAGGACGAGACGATAGAGCTGATGCTACTCGGCGACCGCCAGAAACTAGAACAGCTCGTGACGATTTTGCTTGATAATGCGATCAAATACAGCGGCAACGACACGACGGTTCATATATCAAGCACGCGCAAAGGACGCCAGGCGGTGATCGCGGTGCGCGATGAGGGAATTGGTATGGACAGTAAAACGGTTGAGCAGATTTTTACGCGGTTTTATCGCGCTGAGGAATCACGCACAACTAGCGGATACGGATTAGGTTTGCCGATTGCGCAGCGGATTGTGCAAGTGCACGGCGGTAAGATTTCCGTACGAAGCGCCAAGGACAAGGGAACGACGTTTACGATTTCCCTGCCGCTTGCCGCAAAGCCGTAGGTTTTTTTAAGCTGGATTTAACGCGCCGCCGTTATAGTTTCCTTCATTACTAACTAAGAGAAGGAGGATAAATGAAGATAGAAGATGGATTTAATACTGCGCCGAAAGCGCCGGCTGTAGCACGGCAATCAGTGGTAAATACGGGGCTGGTAGTTGCAGCGGTCTCAATGGCGCTTCTGACTGGCGTGATCGGGTATATGCTTGGTATGCAGTCAAGTGGCAGCCGTTCTCTAGCGGGTTCGCAAGGTGTAGCGCCCGGCAGATCGTCGCAGCAAGGCGGTGTGCCAGGAGGCTCTGGCTCGACGCCACTGCAGACTGGCTCGTCAGCGCAACAACCGCCAAATCAGACAAGTCAGCCGACAAGCAACACGCCGGCTCAAAATCAAGGCGCAAACCAGACGGCGCCAAAAACGAATCCTCAACCATCCGCGAACAGCACATCAAATACATAATTTTCGCGTTATCGTCCGTAAACGCGGTACAATAAACGTATGCTTACCTACTACCAGTTTGTGGACGGCGCTTTAGAGCGTTGCGACGATGTTAAATGCGCCGCTTGGACGCGGTGCGAAAATCCGTCGGCGGACGATTTGTTCCATTTGCATCAGCTTGGTCTGGATGATGATTTAGTAAACGACGCGCTTGATCCGCATGAGATACCGCGGATTGAGCAGGGCGACGGCTGGGTATATTTCATCACGCGGTTGCCAGGTGTTGATGATAACTTTAATGATTTTACGACGCCGATTATGTTTGCGCTCGGTGAACATGTTGTGACGCTCAGCCGTGAGCGTATGGGGCGTGTATGGCAGCCGTTTGTTGACCGTACGCGGATTCAAGCACCGTCGCAAACACAATTATTCTTGGTGATGGTTGAAGCGATGCTGCGATCGTACCAGTCGCGCGTGGCGCTGATTAACCGCCAGACGCGCGCTGTTACGGGCGATGTGACGACTTTGCGTTCGCGTGATATTGCTACGTTGGTAGAGTTTGAGCGTAAATTAAATGATTACTTAGATGCATTGATTCCGACGAATGTCGCACTGGAGCGTACACTGAATACGCGCTATAAACTCATTAAACTTGGTGAAGAGGATCAGGGAATCGTCGAAGATTTGTCGGTTGACATTGAGCAGCTAATTGCACGGTGTAAGTCGCTCTTGCGCACGATTCAGAACGTACGTGATAGTTTCCGTGCCGTCATGGACACACGCCTGAACGAAACGATGCGGATTTTGACGGTGGCGACGCTCGCGCTGACGATTCCGACAATGCTTGCTGGGCTGTTTGGTATGAATGTCGACTTTCCGTTTGATACGCACGGCGTGATGGCATTCTGGGTAATTGTCGTTGCAAGTATCATTACAGCGATTGCAACAGGGTATTATTTCTTGAAGAAACGCTAGCACGCAAACAATTTGTTTATGCTTGCGTCGTAGCAAGATAATGCGCTATGATGACTCAAGTTCGTAGGCTATGCGCGTGATACATGATAGTTAAGGGGTCGAGCGCGCGAAATTATAGCGAATCGAATTGTGCGAATATACACGCAAAAAATAGGAGAAGATATGTCAATAGCTGTATCGTTTGTACCTAGTCGTAGCAAGCGAGTTGCGGTGGATATATTGCCTGCAGTATGGCAACGATATATCGTATACTAATTACAGTAGCGATATATACAATACAAGCAAAATGCCCTAACTAGCAGGGCATTTTGCGTGCGGAGTTTTCTCTAGGCTATCTAGCTTTCGCTTGGTAGTGCAATGCCGTGCTCTTTGAGCGCAGGAATAATTACATATTTTTCGAAGTCATCGGCATTCGTCCAAACGTATGTCGCGCCTGAGTCGACTTCACCGGTTGAGACGATTTTACCATTTGAAACTCTTTGAT
>CAJPSU010000080.1 GCA_905373345.1 Candidatus Saccharimonadota bacterium | reverse complement strand
ATATAACAGATTGGGGGCGAGATTTCAAGATAGAGCCGGGCACTATTATAAATTGTATAAAAAAACCCAGCCAAGGCTGAGCTGAAATAAATCAAATCTGGAGCGTTTTTATACTTTCGCTAGAACCCATTTCAGCGCTGGCGAGCCAAGTAAGCACGCTGGAGGTCTGAAAATAATTTAACCCAAGCTGCGAGGCATAAGCGATAGCTTCCGAGTCGCGCCACCTGTGCGGGCAAGTCCGCACGCAACCCACCAGAAAACCATTTTAATATTTTTTAAAATTTCCCCGCTGATTTTTTATTTTTTAGTTGTAAAGGGTTTTCTGGTGGTGGCCATGTCGCCATTGGCGATTCTATGAGCTATAATATATTTTATGTTGAAGTCTAAAAAATCAGAGAGAAATAAAACGATAGACTTTTCACTCGAAGAGGGTAAAGAATATTTTGACCGTTGCATAGACGGCACAAACTTATCATTAGATAATATTCTAAATAAGACAATTAACGGCGATACGTTCGAAATTATGGTCAATATGCCTAAAAAATTTGTCGACCTGCTTATCGTTGACCCGCCGTACAATTTGTCTAAGGATTATAACGGCGAGAAGTTTAAGGAAATGAAAGAAAGAGACTACGCTAAGTACACGGAACAATGGCTAAACCTTGTATTGCCACTTCTCAAAGATGATGCAAGCGTCTACGTCTGTTGCGACTGGAAAACAAGTATCATTATCGGCAATATATTGCCAAAATACCTTAACGTTCGCAATCGGATAACATGGCAAAGAGAAAAAGGTCGTGGCGCAAAGGAGAACTGGAAAAACTCCATGGAAGATATTTGGTTTGCGACGAATAATGGTCGGTGGAAATTTAATGTTGATGATGTAAAAGTGCGTAAAAGGGTAATTGCTCCCTATAAAGTGAATGGTAAGCCAAAAGACTGGGAAGAAACAGAAAATGGTAATTTTCGCGATACGCATCCATCAAATTTTTGGGACGATATATCCATACCGTACTGGTCAATGCCTGAGAATACAGCACATCCAACACAGAAGCCAGAGAAGCTTATGGCCAAGCTCATTCTTGCAAGCTCTCACGAGGGCAATGTTGTGCTTGATCCTTTTTTGGGTAGCGGCACAACTTCGGTTGTGGCAAAGAAGCTAGGTAGAAATTATGTAGGTGTGGAATTAGACAAGACTTACTGCGCTTGGGCTGAAAAAAGACTAGAAGACGCCACAAGCAACACTAGTATTCAAGGCTACACCGATGGTATTTTTTGGGAGCGCAACACTCTAGCAGAACAAAAGAAACTTAATAAAGCGACTGATTCAAAAGGGGTAATCCATGGACAAGCAAGTTTACTCACTAATTAGCTACATAGAAGGGCTTAACGGAAGAACTGACAAGGCTCAACTAGTACAATCAGTTCAGGCAAAGTTTGGGCTAACTAAAGATAGGTCTGTATACTATTCAGATACATTTGCTATAAGGTTCAGCTCTTCAAAATCAACCAACTTCTCTAACACAGTTATATCACTTTCAAATTTACAAAAGTTTGATGACTTACCTTTTATTGTATGCCTGAATACGCCTAGTAAGAACTATTTATTCCTCGCTAATTCTACGCTAATCACAAAAGTTAGTCACTCATCGCAAGCATTGAGAGTTGATAATATAAGAGGTAGTATAAACGGCTCCGATATCATGAAAACACTGAGTGGTATTAAGAACGAACCAAATAATTTTGAGGAATTGTTTGCTATACATGCCGAAATTGGCTTTGAGGGCAATCTAGCACGACTAGTAGAAGCCACAAATAATATATCACCAAACGGCATTAAGTACGTTGTATCTCCCCAAGCAAAAGAGATAATACTTTCAGCTCCAGAACGTGCGCAGTCGTTTATAAAATCCCCCGAGTATGCAATGTTGAAAGACGAGTTAGACGAAACAACAAAGCAATACGAAAATGAAATAATACTCGCAAGTCTGATTGACAATGTCAATATTCGGGGCAGAGTTATAGAATATATTATTGCTGGCGAGGACGAGAATTTGAGAGATGAGCTGATTGACGCACTTCAATCCGGAGTTAAGCGTATCCCGAGCTTCAGGACAAAGAATACGCTTGGAGACTTTGAAAAAGTTTTTGATAACTACAATACAGCGACAGATATTAAGACAAAAGTGATGATACTTAATTCTGCCCCTAAGGCATATAACCTTGATAAGATTTTAGAATTTTTATCTCGTGAAAATTCTGTTTTCATGTTCTATTTTGTGGGTATTATTCCTAAGCAGATAGTTGGACAGGCTCTTGTTTCTATGTTTCAAAATGACCTTAGGGACACGACCCACCTACTTGCACACTGGGCTGGGCGTAACTCGCGAGGCGTGGCGCAGTTTAGCGGCCAAATTATAGATTTTCTTATTAACACTCCGAACAATGAGATTGACGTGAATAAGAGCAAGGAATACCTCCGGCAACTTATAGATTTATAGGGCTAACTATTAGCATAGACATGTTATAATAGTAGGTGGGACTACTCAGGTAGTCGGTACGTTTCATCTTCCTACTCGCTCAATGTGCTGTGACATGGCAACAATGCCATAAATTGCCCCCCCTTTAATGTCATTCTTGTAGTGCATTATTGTGTGACTATTTGCATCCGGCTTCGCCGGTGCGAGACCTACCGGTTACGAGATCTATGCTCAGACCGAGACGCTCCTAGAGGTCAAAGTACGTTGTATGACCTTTTCTGGACAGTGCGGAAAGCGAGACCCCGCGTATGCGTGGAGAAAGGAGTTTTGATGAACTTACAGCGTACTAAATATAAACGTACGACTCCAAAGTCTCACACTGAGTACTCATCTATGAGCATCAGTATGGGTGATGGCTTCAAGCTACTGGTTCAAACAGTGGTAAAAATCATCGAAAAGTACTTTGGTCTCCTCTATGTTTCTATCTATCAGGTAGGCACATACAGGAGAATATGGGGAATACTGAGGAACTAGAAAAACTATTGGCAGAGTACCCCGCTGGCGCGGGCGTATTCTGTACTACCGAACCAAAGCGCGACGGTACGTCGCGCCCTATCGTTAAGCCGAACAAAGCACTCAATAAGTGGCTCAAGAGCATAAAGCGTGCGCTGTATCGGCAGCGTAGTGATTGGCCGACTTTTATTCATGGTGGTGTCAAAAAGCGAAGCTATGTGTCTTTTGCTCGCCCTCATGCCAACAAGAGTACGGTTATTGCAATTGACATACGCGATTGTTTTGGCTCTATCACTCAGCGCGAAGTGCAGCGAGCACTCATCGACAAACTTGGCTTGTCTAGTGGCCTTGCGTCACGTCTC
Organism: Candidatus Saccharimonadota bacterium; assembly: GCA_905373345.1. Lineage (GTDB taxonomy): Bacteria > Patescibacteriota > Saccharimonadia > Saccharimonadales > Saccharimonadaceae > Saccharimonas. The sequence goes on along the minus strand of CAJPSU010000080.1, from coordinate 459 downwards.
GCAGTCAAGCTCTGCTATCGACATCGCATTCCGCAAGGTTTCGCAACAAGTAGCTATCTTACAAACTTATGTCTAAACGATACACTACTGCAAGTCAATCGACTACTAAGACGCGAGCGTGTTGATATGACTATTTATGTCGATGACATCGCGCTATCAGGTCAGCGGGTTAATGCCGCAGAGGTCATAAATCTGGTTACTGTCCAACTATCTAGAGCCGGACTTGCTGTCAGTAAGGCAAAGATAAAAGTTATGCACGCACATGCACCGCAAATTATCTGTGGTCTTCTTGTCAATAAGGGCGTAGCCCTTACACGACAAAAACGAAAAGAGATATTCTCAGATGTGGCTAACGGGCGCATGACCGAAACGAGCCTTGAGGGCTGGCTAGCGAACTTAAATATGATAGATAAGCGGCTTATGATAAAGTTGCAGGCTTACGCTATACAGAAGGGTATC
>CAJPSU010000079.1 GCA_905373345.1 Candidatus Saccharimonadota bacterium | reverse complement strand
GCGCTTGGCTGCAAAAATCGCACTTGGTCGGACAGGTTCAAACTGTCATAAAACTCGTTGACCCGCCTGCGGAACGCTGGAATCTGCGCCACCTCAAGCGTCACGCCTGCCGCTGCGCTGTGTCCGCCGCCGCGCAGAATAATATCGTCGGCGGCGCGTACCGCATCTGCCGCTGAAAAATCACCAAAACTACGCGCCGAGCCTGTCGCCGTATCGCCACGAATGCCAATGATAAATACCGGCTTCTTATACGTCTCGACCAATTTTGACGCCACAATACCGATCACACCATGATTCCAGCCTTCACTCGCTACCACCAGCACGCGGTCATCCGCCATAACATCCGCTTGTTCACAAGCTTGCTTAAAAATCTCATCCTGAATTGAACGCCGTTCAACATTAAATGCCTCCAATTTTTCGCTTGCCGCCAGCGCCTCTATTCCGTCTGTTGCTGTCAGCATATCCAAACTATGCTGCGCTGTGTCTAGCCGTCCCGCCGCATTCATACGCGGACCTAGCCCAAACCCTAAATGCCGTGTGTTTACCGTCTCTGGTTCAATGCCACTCACTGCCATCAATGCTTTTAGCCCGGTACGCCGCTGCTTCTTCAGCACTTCCAACCCCCAGTACACGTTTGCCCGGTTCTCATCCGCTAATGTCACAATATCACATACCGTCCCCAACGCTACTAAATCAAGTAACCATTTTTCGTACCCGTCAGGCAACCCGTCCAACCGCGTCTGCAGTGCCTGCACGAGCTTAAACGCCACACCCGCGCCGCACAAATCACGAAATGGATACTTATGGTCAGCATATTTTGGATTAACTGTTGCGACTGCTGGCGGGCGTGTCGGCGCAATATTATGGTGGTCTGTCACCACCGTATCAATACCCAACTCAGCTGCGTATGCAATCTCCGTGTGGCACAAACTACCGCAGTCCACCGTCACAATCAGCTGCGCGCCCATATCGCGCACCTTATCAACTGCACCAATCGTCATGCCATAACCTTCGACAAACCGGTTTGGAATAAATGCGTCAAGATGTTGAAATCCAAAACTATGAAATGCATCCAACAATAGTGCCGTCGCGCTCAGTCCGTCAATATCATAGTCGCCATAGATAACGACTTTTTCCTGATGTTGGCGCGCGAGCACTAACCGCGCCACCGCTTTATCCATCTCCGATAATAGGAATGGATCATATTTTGTTGCCGCATAATCCGGCGATAAAAATGCTTGACGCGCCGACACGTCATTTAATCCACGTGCTGCTAAAATCCGTTCAAACAGCGTCATCGCGGTTGAATATCAGACGTTGTCCGTTTTGGTCGATTGCTGCTTGCTTGCTGCTGCGATTTAATCACGATGCTTTGCAGCTCTTTAAAAATCGGGAACTGCTTGTTGGTTGAATAAATCCGTGTATTGCCCTGTTTTTCAGCCATCAAAAAACCCACCTTTTCAAGCCGGCGTAACTCGCGCTGGATATTACCCGGGTCTTCTTTGATCAGCTTAGCGAGACCGCGCACATGCGTACGAAAATCTGGATATTTTGCGTATACCACCACGATCTTTCGCCGAACCCTGGAGGTTATAAATACATCAAGCACGTGAACAGCCTTTCTTGCTTTTTATTAATACCACTGTTGCTTTTTATTCTACATTTTTTCTAGATGCAATTCAAGCCACTTGGCTGCTATATTTACCGCCAATTCAAAATAATCTGGCTGATCTTCTTAATTGCCTCTTTACGTGTCGGAACCGTATTGTCGGAATAATAGTGATTCACTCCCAAGTAATTTTCTTTCACATCAAGCACATGCAATTCGTCCGCCGTAACGTGTAACTGGTCCACCACCGACACCGTTGCAATCGGCGTGGCTACAACCAGTCTTTCTATTCGAATCGGTTTCAAAAAATCAAATGCTACGCTCAGCGCTGCACCATCAGCTAGCGCATCCGACACCAAAAATACAATACGATCTTTCAGCATCATATCATTAATTGTGCCGCCATCACCGATCAGCCGGTTTATACGACTATACGCTTCACGCTTCTGGTCGTCTAAGTAGCCATGAAATTCGCTCGTATACTCCTGAATTTCTCCTGTTGAAAATTCGCTGTTGTATGTAAAATTTCCGCGCTGCGATACCGCGCCAAAGCTCAGATTCTCGCCCGGTACATCAATATTCTCTGTCACAAGCATCATCAGCACACAGTGTAATTGCGCTGCAATCTGCTCGCCGACCAACACGCCGCCTTCTGTCAGTGCTACGACCGCGCAGTTCTCGTACCGATACTTATCAACAACCTGTGCAGCCAGTAATTGCCCAGCTTGTGCCCTGCTTTCAAAATACATACGTTTATAGTAGCAGTCGCTCTCTCGTCTATGCAAGGTATAATACCATGTATGCACTATTACGACGTCGCACCGATCAAGATTGTTCGCGCTGGCAGCGATTACTTTACCTACTGCAGCGAACAAGTTCTACAAATTGGACAACTCGTGACAATCCCAGTCGGCAAGTTGCTGCTAACCGGCATTGTTATAAAACACACGCGAAAACCAGCATATGATACGCGTGCTGTTACATCTGCGCTTGATATCCCGCCACTGCCAAATCCATTGCTCAAAACTGCTCTATGGATGGCTCGCTACTACGCCGCACCCCTTGCGACCACATTGCAGACAATCTTGCCGCGCGGCCTCGCAAAAAAGCGGCGCGCAGCAGCATATTCCCGCCAAACGATTTCGCGGAATCGAACACATTATTTACTCAACAAAGACCAGCAAGTCGCCGTTGATGCGCTCACGCAGCGTACAAATGGAACAGCCTTGCTGCACGGCGTTACCGGCAGCGGCAAAACCGCTGTTTACATCACCTATGCCAAGCATATTATGGCGCAGCAAAAATCCGTCATTATCCTTGTACCAGAAATCGCCCTCACTTCGCAGCTTATCGCAGAGTTTGAACAGCATTTTTCCGACATCTTACTAACCCATTCGCAGCAAACCGAGTCTGCGCGCCATCAGATTTGGCTCAATGCCCTTCAAAGCACCATTCCGCGTATCGCCGTTGGTCCGCGCTCAGCGCTCTTTCTGCCGCTTACCCACATTGGCGCTATCATTATTGACGAAGCGCACGAACCAAGTTTCAAGCAAGATCAATCGCCACGCTATTCGGCTTTGCGCGTCGCCGCCACGCTTGGTGCGCATCATGGCGCGCCCGTTATTCAAGGTTCAGCAACGCCGCTCATCAACGAGTATTACCTTGCCACACACACCAATAGCTCGATCATTACACTCCCTCGCCGTGCACAAGCCGCTCCGCCGCCGCACGTCGACATCATAAATATGACATCAAAAACAAATTTTGTTCAACATCGTTTTTTATCCGACTCGCTCCTCGCCCGCATTACAGTCTCGCTTGAACACAAGCAGCAAATCCTACTTTTTCACAACCGCCGCGGTAGCGCCAGTACGACACTCTGCACTAACTGCGGCTGGTCTGCAATCTGTCCGCGCTGCTTCGTGCCATTCACACTCCATATCGACAAGCACATACTGCAATGCCACATTTGCGGTAACACGGCGCCCGTACCAACTTCTTGCCCTGATTGCCACGAAACTGATATCGCTCATAAAGGCATCGGCACGAAACTTATTGAATTGGAGATTAGGAAATTATTTCCGCACGCAACCGTTGCGCGCTTTGATGGCGATACCGCCGCCGCGCATACGCTTGAAAAGCGTTACCAAGAACTCTACGACGGCACAATTGATATTATTATCGGCACACAAGTCGTCGCTAAAGGGCTTGACCTGCCGCACCTTGGCACCGTCGGCGTTATTCAGGCGGACG
>CAJPSU010000078.1 GCA_905373345.1 Candidatus Saccharimonadota bacterium | reverse complement strand
CTGGTGGAAATCAACACCGACGCTGTCCGCGAAATGCAGCGCAACATCACCGCCCTCGGGCGCACCAATGCCCGCGCCATTCTCGCGCCCAGCGAAAAAGCTCTCGACTTCATCACCCCTAACCACGTTGTCATCGTTGACCCGCCGCGCGCCGGATTACACGCTGACGTTGTAGCCAAATTGCTTGAAGTTGCACCGCCGCGCATTATCTACCTCAGCTGTAACCCCGTTACCCAAGCCCGCGACACCGCTCTCCTCACCGAAAAGTACGACATCCGCGCCCACCGCGGCTACAACTTTTTCCCGCGCACGCCGCATATTGAACATCTGGCTGTGTTAGATAGAAAAGTTGCTTGCCCGTACGGCAGCATGCGATAATTATCATATGACAAATCAGAGAACTACTGCGTCGTACTGGCGCAAACAGGAAAAATCTAAGCCGCTGTTTCCCGACATTGAATGGGCAAAACCAGAGCAGCGAGCGCAGCGCGGGCGCCTAGGAATTGTTGGCGGCAATAAACTTGGTTTCGCGGGCGTTGCCGAAGCATACCAAACCGCACTAAGCACCGGGGTAGGGGAGGTTCGCGTCGTACTACCAGACGCACTAAAACGCTCAATTCCGCCCGCCATGACCGATGTCATCTTTGCGCCAAGTAATCCAAGCGGTAGTTTAGCCCGCGGCGCTATTAACGAACTGCGCGCGCTCGGCAGCTGGAGCACAGGACTGCTGCTCGCAGGCGATGCGGGGCGCAATAGCGAAACTGCTATTGTCTACAGTGATCTCCTCAGCGCATACGACGGTCCGCTTGTTGTCACGCGCGACGCAGTAGACCTCGTGCGCAACGACGCCGAGGCAATCGCCACGCGTCCGCGCACAGTGCTCGTACTGAGTTTTGCGCAGCTGCAAAAATTATTCCGCGAATTGTATTATCCTAAAATTCTGACATTTAGCATGCCTCTGCTGCAACTGGTTGAAACGCTGCATAAATTTACCATCACATACCCGCTGACGATCGTAACATTGCACCGCGATACGCTCATCATTGCGCATGGCGGCGAAGTTGTAACGACCGATTGGCACGACCCGATGCGCGTATGGCGAGGCGAAACCGCTGCGCGCGCTGTAACCTATCTATTATGGACGCCGAGTCAGCCACTTGAAGCTATCACAACAAGTGTCGCCGTGCAATCCGTATTATAGTATCTCCAATAGAGCAGGCTAAAACGATAAAGCGCCGACCAATAAGGAGAGGAAGTAACTGCACTTACTTCACGCATCATTCCAACAAAAATACCCGGGGAGCGTCTCCCGGGTATTTCGTTTGGTACAGATTTGTTTATTGCAGCTGGCGGCGGCTCATGACGTACGCGGTGGCGACGGCGGCTAAGCTGCCCAGTCCAACCAGCGGAGCGACCATACTGCCCAAACCAGTGTGCGGCAATTCGTTCGGCGTTGTCGGCGGAGTCGTCGGCGTCTCGCACTTTGACATATCAGTCGTATATTCGTCGTTCAAATCGCTCTTCTTGACTGTCACGATTGATTTGTCTTTGATGCGGCAAACCTTCACATTTTCACAGTCCGACAAATCTTTTGAGTGCTTCTCCTGGCTAAACTCGCTTTGTTTGATAGTGACGATGTTGCCAGTTTTCAGCTCGCAGACTTGCATCTTTTCGCAGTCCGACAAGTTCTTTGAATGCTTTTTACTATCGAATTCGCTCTCGCGGATCGTGACAATCGTGCTGCTGCTAAGCTCACAGACCTGAATTTGTTTACAGTCGTTTACGTCTTTCGAGTATTTTTTGCTGTCGAAATCTTTTTCTTTGATCGTAACGATTTTGTAGCTCGCCAGGTCGCAGACTTGGATTTGCTTACAGTCGTTTACGTCTTTCGAGTAGCGGTTACTGTCAAACTCATTCTCTTTGATCGTAACGATTTTGTTTGTTGTCAGGTCGCAGACTTGGATGTTCTTGTACTGATAGGTTGCAAAACCCCAGACCGGATTACCGCAGTCCTTAATCACCGCAGCGATAAACTTGCCATAACTGTCAAACCAGACGAATGCTTCAAAGTGATCGTAGAGGAAGCTGTTGCCGACCTCAAACATATAGTATGTGTGGCCGTCAACTGTGTCTGGACCGCGCGACGCACCTGGGTAGCGCGTATTACGCTGAATCGTTCGAGCGCCCGTCGCAACCGTTTGACCGTCAACGACGACACGACCATCCCTATAGACCGTACCTGTTTTCATACCGGTACCGTTTATCATAGAATCATTGATATAGTATCGGTTGTAAAGCGTCTTCATGTGGCTACTGCCATAGTACGTGTCTTTCAACGACTGATGCGTTGGCGTACCACACTTTACAACGTTAATGTATTCATCACAGACAGCATGTGCCGGCAACGCATACCAGATACCGGCAGCAACCGCGACGCTCGCGACCGCTCCGATAACAATTTTCTTTAGGCTTATCATTACTTCCTCCTTTTACGCCTCTGTACCTCACATTGGCTTATGGTTTCATAATAGCACAATCTTTATTTATTGTCAATAATAATATATAAAAATAAGCGGAATTCGGCGGATTTTTGGCGCTTTTAGACCATTTCGACAAATTTTTCAGCAAGATTCGCTAAAAAATTTGGTATATGCTATACTTATGTAAGCAATTTCTACGCCGCGGTGGTGGAATTGGTAGACACGTTAGACTCAAAATCTGATGTCCCTATGGACGTGCCGGTTCAAGTCCGGCCCGCGGTACCACAAGCATAGTGATAAAATTAAGTTTTGCTCAAAGCGAAACTTTTATTTTTACCTAAAAACGGGCAAGACAAAGCCTATCCCAGCACATTCAAGAGCACATAGTAACCAACCAAGCATTTTTGTGTTCGCGCCTTAAATACGCTATACTATGACACATATATGAACGATGATCGATCCTCAATATCAGTGCCATCGCGGCAGTCTGCGGACGCCGATATTTCTGGTAATCCCGTGCAAAAGCAAGCGGCAGCAAACATTGTTCGCAAGCAAATCAATGCAATCTATCAAAATGATCCGCACGCAACTGCCGCCGCGCCAAGTACGCCAACACTATCAGCGGCATCAAAGTCAGCAAACCAACCCGCAGCCGCACACTACGGCTATGCCCAGCCAACCGGTACCGTCGCACAAACACAGGCGGTCTCGCAGCAGCGTATCGCGCCGGGGCCAGGCGCAGTCAATACACACGAAGATAATCCATACAGCCGTACGCTCAGCCAAGATTCACCGCTCAAAACCCAAGACAGCTCGTGGCAAAAGTATCACACCGCTTGGCAATCGTACTACCAGCAATACTACGAGCGGTACTACGTATCACAAGTAGCAGCCGCTAAAAAATCACTCAACGACCAAGCAAAGATCCACCGCACCGCTGCCGAAAAACTCCGCGCGATTGAAAACGCAGAGGCGCTCACGCCGAATGAAGCAATTGACGACTTGCGCGGTTCGCTGCGGCAAAAAATCAGAAAACGCGCGGCAAAAGTACGCAAGAGCCGCCATTTCGTGCCAATCATGGCGGCGCTCGGCGTATTGCTCGTATTTTTGTTCTTGCAATACAACCGCGTCTTATTTGCATACGTTGAAGCGTATGTTGCACCAGGCGCGATGGATCCAGAATCAATCATTGTGTCATCAAACGCGGAGACGCCTGTATCTACCGACCCGAAGCTTATTATTCCAAAAATCGCTGTAGACGAACCGATCGTCTGGGACGCTGATGCATCCAGCCAAGACTCGCTCAATGCTGCTATGACGCGCGGCGTAGTGTGGTTTAATATACAAGGCGCAAACGCGCGCCCAGGCGAGCGCGGCAATTTCGTCGTATCAGGGCACTCCGCAAACGATTGGCTCGATAGCGGCAATCATAAATTCGTCTTCGCGCGGCTTGAACGAATGGCAGCCGGCGATGTCGTCTATGTCAATTACAACAG
>CAJPSU010000077.1 GCA_905373345.1 Candidatus Saccharimonadota bacterium | reverse complement strand
TGTCGGTCGGATCATACTGAAGTTTGGCGATCGAAATACCAAATTCGGTAGAAATATTGCGCGCAGGATCGCCGCCGTCTTTTGACACAAGCAAATATTCAGTTTTACTATCATCGTATGTATGTAATACAAGCACGCGTTTATTCGCATAATCCCAGCCAGCAAGCGAGAAGCGGCTTGAGCCGGCAATGCTTGGCGTGGTGATTTTATCAGCCGGCACTGTTACCGAGCTGTGCTCAACGTTGGCATCATGCACACGCGAAAAAGTGACGGTCGGTTGCGTGTCGTTTTCAATCACTGCGAAACGCGAGCGGTCGAAACTCGCCATGACACTCGCAATACTGCTATACGTCGCCGCAGTCTCAATCTTCGGGTCAGTTGGCACGAGCCGTACGTAATTGAGCCACAGCACCGCGCCCGGCTTAACCGTAGCTTGCTTTTGCCAGGGCTTATAACCGTCGCGCGACACCATAACGGCGTGGTTGCCAGCTGTTGCGGTGATCCGCGTCGCCGTACGGTTCGACAGTTTAACTGCATCCAGCTGGATTTCAGCGCCGCTCGGACGCGAATTAAACTGAATCATACCGCCTTGTTCAAATCGTCCGTCAAACTGATTGTAGCGATAGCCAAGCGCGATAAACAACGCCACCACGACAAGCCCAAGCGTCGTCAAGATCATCACTGCGTAAGTGAATGTTAGTCTCAGACGCAATTTGCGTTTAGAATCATGCTCATACATAGCTTTCACTTATTATACCATTATTATTTCGCCATTTGTGTATAGCGCACCGCGTGGTATGATAAGTATAAGCATGTAGCGATAGAGGATAGGGTATGAACAAAAAAGTAAGCATCAATGGAACAATCTACGACGCCGAAACCGGCAAAATTCTGCGCGCCGAACGCAGTGCGGACGTACAGGATGCGATGTCGCGGCGTGCGGTTGATATTCATGCCCGCCCACAGCGCTCGCAAACACTACAGCGCCGCTACGTCAATAAAACCAAATCAATCAACGGCATAAAAGCGTGCGTCAAGCCTACTGCGCATACTACACCGTCAACAGCACCCAGAGTCGCACCGCACATAACAACACAGCCGCAAGTACAGCCGCGCCCGACAATCCAGAAGCATCGCGCCGTGAAACGCACGCCGCAAGCGATCACACACCCGCGCGTTACACACTTCGCGAAAGCGACACCAGCACGCGTGCAGACCCAAGCGTCAGCACAGCAAGCCGCGCCCGACATTGCACCGATGCGGCATGCGATGGCACAAGCAGTTGAGCAAAAACGCCAAGCGAACGCCGCCGAACAAGCGCGCGTCGTGCTGCCGTCCCACGTCATCAAGCAGCAAGCGATTGAGTCTGCCACCAAGCAGATGAAACCGCGCTCCGAGCGCAAAGAAATTAAGCAGCCGAAAAAATATTCAAAATTCCGCCAATTCGTCAGCACGGCAAGCGTCGCACTCGCCGTTATGCTGCTTGGCGCGTATTTTACGTACTTAAATATGCCGGCGCTCAGCACGCGCGTCGCCGCCGCGCAAGCAGGGATCAACGCAACATACCCGGGCTATCAACCGGCAGGCTATACGCTGAATGGACCCGTTGCGTACGATAAAGGCAGCGTCACAATGAAGTTTGCATCAAACGGCAGCAGCGAGACGTTCACGCTCGTGCAGACTAAATCAAACTGGGACTCAAGTGCTGTACTCGAAAATTACGTCAAACCGGCTGCTGGCCGCAAATACAGCACCGCCACCATCAACGGCTTAACGATTTATACCTACAATAGCAACGCTGCATGGGTAAACGGCGGCATATTATACACCGTACAAGGCAGTGCACAGCTCGCGCCAGATCAAATAGAACGGCTGGCAGCGAGTCTATAGCCCTTGCTTTTATGTTATAATCTAGCCATATGACAACTATTCGCACGCGATTTGCACCGAGCCCGACGGGTTATATTCATGTCGGCAATGTCCGCGCGGCACTGTTTCCGTGGCTTTTAGCGCGGCAACAGGGCGGTACGTTTATTTTACGCATTGAAGACACCGACCGCGCGCGTTTTGTGCCGGGCGCGGAAGATTTAATTTTAGACACGCTTGAGTGGCTGGGTCTTGACTGGGACGAAGGACCGCGGCGCGGCGGCGAGTACGGTCCCTATCACCAATCCGAGCGGCTCGAAATCTACCGTGCATGGGCGCAAACGTTAATCGACAAAGGACTAGCATATGCCGATCCATACAGCCCAGAACAAGTGCAAGCTTTTCGCGACGAAGCGCGCGCCGCCAAAAAAGCATTTTTATACCGCGATTATCGCCCCGAAAATCCGCCAGCATGGGACGGTACGCAGCCGCTGCGATTCAAAGTCGCTAATCCGAAGCGCTACACTTGGCACGATCCGGTAATGGGCGAGTTATCTGCTGGACCAGAAGCGCTTGATGATTTCATTCTTATCAAAGCCGACGGCTACCCGACGTACAATTTTGCACATATCGTGGATGATGCTGAAATGCGCATCACGCACGTCATTCGCGGTTTGGAGTATATATCGTCGATTCCACGCTACCTAAGCTTGTATGAAGCGTTTGAGTTGACGCCGCCGGTTTTAGCGTGTCTACCGCACATCATGGCGCCCGATGGCAAAAAAAAGCTCGGTAAACGCGACGGCGCAAAAAGTGTCACCGACTATCGCACCGATGGGATTTTGCCCGAAGCGATGCTGAATTTTCTCGCAAGCATGGGCTGGAACGACGGCACCGAGCAAGAAATCTTCAGCCGCGACGAGCTGATTGAGAAATTCAGCCTCAGCCGCGTGCAAAAATCCGGCGCACGCTTCGACGAAAAGCGGCTGCTTTGGATGAACGGGCAATGGATTCGACGCCTGAGTTTGGACGATTTATACACACGGGTGAGCAATCCTGCCGGCAACAGATCTTTGCAACAGTCTGCGGCTGCTTCTACTTACTGGCCGCCCGCTGCAGCGCAGGCTAGTGAAGATTATAAAAGGCGTGTCCTTGCTCTGGCGCAAGACCGCTTAAAAACGCTTACCGACTTGCCCCGGCTCACCAGCTACTTTTTTGAAGAACCTGCGCGCGACGACTCGCTCATCGAGACGAATAAGCAACTTAAAAAACTTTCGTCTGGCGAGCGCCAAACCCTCGTACGTGCTGCCTATGACGCACTCATTACACTCACCGATTGGACGCCGGAATCAATTCAGCAGTGCCTTAACGATTTACTCGAAAAAACCAGTCAAAAACCCGGCATCTTATTCAGCCTTGTCCGTATCGCCACCACGTGGACGCCATTCAGCCCGCAGCTCAACGACACGCTCGCGCTACTCGGCAAAGAGACGACGCTTAAGCGGCTAGCATCATTCTAGTGTAAACGATGTATGCAGATCTATCTCTGTTGACGGATGCTCAAGCGGGTAGCGGTAAGGAAGCTCTCTTTCGCTCACGACGCGATAAAACCGCCGCCAACGCGAATCTTCAAGTTCCGCTTGATTGCCCGAAATAAAGTGAACATTCGGATGGTGGCCGTCATCAATCCCGCGCGGCAACAGCCCAGCGCGCACGCTTGTACTCTCCAGCCGGCTCGCGAGAAAACCGTATTTTGCGAGGCAACGAACAATGATGGGCTTACGCATCGTTGAAGTCTCGCCAATCGCCAGCCCCAATTCTCCCTGCGTCACTTTGGTGAAATAATCAATCATCGACATGCCGGCCATGGAATCTCGCGGAGCACCGCGGAATAGCATGCCAGCAAAATGTGCGATTCTGCCAGCCTCTGAATTAAACGTAACGCGCGGCGAACTCGGGCGCTCAGGATGATCGCCAAATACCATTCGATAGCGCGTTCCGCCTTCAACACTGTACAACCCGGCGCTCAGCTGCGTTCCATTAGCCAATGACAGAGGAGGCAGCATATGCTCAAAATGATTTTTCGTAGACATTATCTTTCTATTATATAATAT
>CAJPSU010000076.1 GCA_905373345.1 Candidatus Saccharimonadota bacterium | reverse complement strand
GATGAAGACGGTTTGGTGCATCTGGCGATGGACGACCCCGACGATGTGCAGGCAACCAATTTCATCGAGAAGCAAGTCGGCAGCAACATCCGTATTTATATTGCATCGCATGATAATATTCTGCAGTGTTTAGAAAATTACCGCGGCGACGTCAATCAAGAACTCAACGAAGTAATCGACGTCCAGCGTGAAGACGACGGCTCGGATCAGCAAGTATCCGAAGCTGCTGTCGCCGAAGACTCGCCGATCGCGCAGACCGTTAATCTGCTGCTTGAATATGCTATTCGCTCGCAAGCATCCGATATTCACATTGAGCCGCGCGAAAATTTCGTGCAGGTACGCTATCGTATTGACGGCGTATTAAAGGAAGTCAACCAACTGCCACGCAACGTACTCGGCGCGCTTGTTAGCCGCATAAAAATATTATCGAATCTTAAAATCGATGAACGCCGCGTACCGCAGGATGGACGTTTCAAAATCAAAGTCGCCGGCAAACAATACGCGCTACGCGTTAGCACTCTACCAATCGCTGACGGCGAAAAAGTCGTTATGCGTGTACTGGACGAATCAAACCAAGCAATTAGCCTAGAACAGCTCGGCTATTGGGGGCGTTCACTGGCTATTATCAACAACGCTATCGCCCAGCCGAACGGTATGATTCTCGTAACCGGACCAACTGGCAGCGGTAAGTCAACCAGCTTATTCAGCGTACTCAATATGCTCAATACACCTGATGTAAATATCTCAACGATAGAAGATCCAGTCGAATACAAAATTCCCGGCGTCAACCAAACGCAGACCAACGCCAAAGCAGGCATGACGTTCGCAAGCGGATTACGCGCCCTACTCCGCCAAGATCCTAACATTATCATGGTCGGTGAGATTCGCGACGGCGAAACGGCGAACCTCGGCGTGCAAGCAGCACTCACCGGTCACTTAGTATTTTCGACGCTCCATACTAACAACGCCGCAACCTGTCTGCCGCGCTTGCTCGACATGGGAATTGAACCGTTTTTGATTGCAAGCACCGTAAAAGCAGTTGTTGGACAGCGTCTGGTGCGACGATTGTGCATGAACTGCCGGCAAGTGTACGAGCCCGAGCAAAATGAGATTAACGAAATTGTGAAATTATTCAATCTCAAACCAGGACAAACATTCGCCTACATTCACGAACTTGAACTGCAAGCTATCCAGCAAAAAGTCGGCGGCGACACGCCGCTCAGTACAAGCGAACAAACCATTATACAACTATGGCGCGCCAATCCCGAGGGTTGCGACGAGTGCGGTCACACCGGATTCAAGGGGCGCGTTGGCATTTACGAAGTGCTCGACATGAGCCGCGAAATCCAAACGATGATCACAAAAAATGCGACAAGCGACGAAATCCAGGATCAAGCGATTAGCGAAGGTATGATCACAATGCAGGCAGACGGTTTAGTAAAAACATTGCGCGGCAATACAACGCTCGACGAAGTGCTGCGCGTCACAAGGGAGTCATAAATGGCAAAATTTACCTATGTCGCTACCAACGCGCGAAATGCAAGCGTGCGCGGCTCGGTTGAAGCGACCGATCGCGCCGCAGCAATCGAGACATTGACGAAACAGGGCTTATCACCGCTTGATATTAACCAGCAGAAAGAAGGCGCGGCACGCGGATTTAGCGCATTCGGCGGCAAAAAAGTCAAAAATGACGACATCGTCATGTTTACGCGGCAACTAAGCGCAATGATTTCCGCCGGCGTTCCATTGCTACGCGGCTTATCGTCGCAATACAAGCATACCGATAGCGAAGCGCTCAAAACAGTACTCGGCGGCATTATCAAAGACGTCGAAAGCGGCGCACCGCTCGCCGATGCACTCGCGAAATATCCAGCAGTCTTTAACGATGTTTACGTCAACATGGTACGCGCCGGCGAAGCGGGCGGCATTCTCGACGATATTTTGAAACGCCTCGCCTTGCAACAAGAAAAAAATGCCAGCATGCGCAAGAAAATCAAAAGCGCTATGACATATCCGATCGTCTTGTTTGTTATTGCAATCATCGCATTTTTAGGCATGATGATTTTCGTCATTCCGCAAATCGGTAAAATGATGCAAGATCTAGGAGGTCCCGATCAACAGTTGCCAATGCTCACGCAAATCATGCTTAATATTAGTGACGCAATCGTCAAATACGGATTATTTATTTTACCGGTCATGATCGCTGGAATCGTGCTTTTGTTACGCTGGCTCAAAACGCCAAAAGGTCGCCATATTTTTCATCACGTTGTACTAAAAATCCCTGCCGTCGGCAGCATTGTCAAAAAGGTAGCCGTCGCGCGATTTGCACGCACATTTTCGGCACTAATGGGATCGGGTGCTGCCGTACTAGAAGCACTGGAGGTTACGGCGCGTGCTGTCGGCAATGTTGTATATGAGGATATACTGCGCGATGCTGCCAAACAAATCGAAAACGGCAAACAATTATCGACCGTTATTGAAAAAAGCGATTTATTCCCGCCGATTGTCGCACAGATGCTCTCTGTCGGTGAAGAAACTGGTCAGACTGACGTCGTACTCGTCAAAGTCGCCGATTTTTACGAAGAAGAAGTTGATGTCGCAATTGATAGCATTAGCTCAATTATTGAGCCGGTCATGATCGTCCTTATGGGCGGCATCATCGGGTTAGTCGCAGTCGGCGTTATGGGACCGATCGCCGGGCTAGCGTCCAGCGTGAAAAGTTAAAAAACTATGCCGCTTATGCTATACTAAGCCAAAAGAGTGAATGATCAAATATGTCACATTTATTTTATAAAAATAAGCCGCTAATCGGTCTGGATGTAAGCCAAACCGGCATTAAGGTGATGTCAATTAACCAAAAACGGTCGCTCATTCAGGGTTATGGTTCACTTGATCTTGATCCTGCTAAAACACGGGCATCATTAGACGACGAGAATGATAATTATCTGCTTGATAGCTTACGCTCGCTGCTTGAACAAAACATCGTTGGTAGCATGCTGTCAGATCATGCCGTTGTCGGCATACCAACAAGCCGTACGTTTTCGCGTGCTTTCAGTGTGCCAACCGATGATGAATCACATATCAAAGGTGCGGTACAAATTGAAGTTGAGCGCTATATTCCGATGCCCGCTGATTCACTCTACATTGACTACCAAATCGTTAAAAGAACTAAAGAAAAGATTATCGTTGTACTTGCTGCCGCACAAAGGTCAGTCGTTGATAGCGTCCTAAAAACCGTACGCGACGCTGGACTATTACCTGTCGCAGTCGAGCCGAGCATCAATGCAACAGCACGCGTTCTTACCTCAACTGAGGAAGGTCATCTGGCAACACTCATCGTTGATATCGGCACTACCAGCACCGACATCGCCGTACTTGACGAAGGAGCAATTCGCATCACCGGATCAACAAACGTTGGCGGCAATTCATTCACGCTTGATATCTCGTCGAAACTTGGTATTTCACTCGAAAAAGCCCACCAGTACAAGGTTCTGAACGGTTTATCGTCCGGTCCGCGGCGCGAGAAAATCGAAACCGCGCTGACGCCCAGTCTCAAGAAAATCGCCAACGAAATGCGCAAGGTAATTCGCTACTACAGCGAACGTCTCGTTGACGAACGTACGATTGAACAAATCGTTATCGTCGGCGGTGGCGCAAACGTGCCCGGTATCGGCGACTTTTTTACAAACGAGCTTGTTATGCCGGCGCGTGTTGCTAGTCCATGGCAGAACTTTGATTTCGGCAATTTACAAAAACCAAACCGCCAGTTCCGCCCGCGCTACATCGCAGTCGCCGGACTTGCCAGCATATCGCCCACGGAGGTATGGGAATGATTAACTTACTGCCGCCTAATGATCGCCGTCAGCTCGCAGCAGCGCGCACAAACACACTGCTTGTACGCTACGTCGTCATTTTACCGATTCTAATTATAGCAATGATTGCCGAGATGGGTGCCGTGTACTTTTTCATGAACTCCATACA
>CAJPSU010000075.1 GCA_905373345.1 Candidatus Saccharimonadota bacterium | reverse complement strand
GGTGCGTAGATAATAGGCTCGCAATCGCAAGACTAGATGCTCGCGTCACGCGAGCGGTCAATTAGGCTATAAGCAGCTAGCGGCGACCCTAATAGTTGTTTAGAAAGGTGTTTCGTTTTTTCGCGAAACTGCTTATATGCCTTTAAGGGCGGTGGTATCATAATATTATGTTGAAACGCATAGTAGCTTTTATGACGGTTTGTTCAATCGTCGGGGTTCTCGCCATCATGCAGTCGTCTACTCCTTCGCATTCAAGCCCATTGATTATATTGTTGGTATTTCTACTTTTATACGTGTCGGTATGTGGAGCGCTGACATTTTTGCTATATGGCGTACGGCTTGCTGTCGTGCGTATCAGTAAGGGCAAATTGAATGATCACACTAGCACTCTTTTCTCTCGGTCAATCGCGTACGGGAGTGTTTTGGCGTTCTCGCCGATTATTCTTGTGGCCGTGCAATCTATCGGCGGGCTGAAGTTGTATGAAATTATACTCGTTGTTGTGTTTGAGACGGTGGCAATATTCTATGTTTATAAACAGCAGTAAACCTTTGTAAGCGCTAGTAATATTGGTTGCTCTTATGGTATAATTTAACAGATATGGAACCTAGGCAGCAGGAACAATTAGCGCCAACTGGCGAAATTCAGCCGACAGCGTCTCAATATGAGGCGGGTGCGGCGCAAAATTCTCCTGAAGTGGCGCAGAGCGGTGTTGAAAATCGCCGTGAGATTGGGTCTGTTCGGGCGGAAGCAGTTCAAGCTGCGATGGCAGCAGCTCCTGCGCTTCCTACTCCGGTATTGTCTGCGCAGTCGGATAATAATGCGGGCGCTGTGGACGATACGACGGTTATGCTAGCGAACGATGACGATCTGATTGAGAAGGAATGGGTTGATAAAGCGAAGAAGATTCTAGCTGAGACGAAAGATGATCCATATCGGCGCGAGTACGAAATAAGTAAGCTGCAAATAGAGTATATCAGGCAGCGCTATGGGCGAGTGATAGGGCAGGCAGAAGATTAGCATGGGGGCAGAGTGGGCGCACTAATAGTACTTTTTGTTACAGCGGCATTGATTGCGGCTGGTGCAACAGTTATATTTTTCGTGTATCGCGGCACATTGCGTGAAGCAAAGAATTACGAGCGCGGATTGAAGATGGTGCCGATTTTAATTCATCTACCACCGGCGAGCGACGACATTGCAGGTGAAAATCGCGACAAGCGCGACTTGACCGAAGAGGTGTTGTCGCAGGCGCAAGTGATGTATAACATTATTGCGAGTACTGCTACGAAAGGATTTAAGAGCCGAATCTACGGTCAGCGCCATCTGTCGTTTGAAATCGTGGCGCGCGACGGACTTGTGTATTATTATGCTGTCGTACCAACGGTCCTTACAAGCGTTGTGCGCCAGGCGGTGGCAGCGGCATATCCATCAGCGCGACTTGAAGAGGTAACGGAGCACTCGGTATTTAGTAAAGTGGGAAAGATGAGCGGGACGATTGGCGGTGAATTTACGCTTAAGAAGCATTACTCATATCCGATTGCAACTTACATGGAGTCGAAGCGTGATGCGTCGCGTGCTTTGCTGAATGCGATTTCGGCAGCAGGACGTGAAGATGGCATTGGGCTGCAATTTTTGATTCGCCCAGCGCGCGACAACTGGTCGAAGGTCGCTGTGTCAATGGCTGAGAAAATTATTAAAGATAAACAGAATGGCAAGAAGTCTCCGCTTGGTTCGTTTTTCTCGCCAAACGAATTGATGGAGGCGCTATGGAAACCACCGACTGGATCGACTGACGGCAATAAAGGTCCCGGCGAAGAGAATAAGCAATTAAATGCAGTTGAGCAGGCAACGGTTGAGGCGATTCAGGAAAAAACGCGGTACCCTGGCTATGAGGTTTTGGTTCGTGTTGTCGTGTCGTCGAATACAGCGGCGCGTTCGCAGGGTGTTTTGAAAAATATTGTTGCAGCATTCGCATTGTTTGACTCACCAACGTTTAATGGATTTAAGTTTAATCTATCAAAGAATATTGAAGAGTTAACCTCATCGTTTATCTTTAGATTTTTCCCACAGCAGGTTAACCAGAATATATTGAACAGCGTAGAGCTGGCAACGCTATTTCATTTGCCGGATCAAAACAGCATACCAACATCGCAAGTAAAACGGCAGATGAGTAAACAAGTGGATGGTCCGACACAAGTCATGGAGACAGGGCTATTGCTTGGCTACAACGAGTTTCGCGGCGTTAAAAAGCCGATTCGTTTGAGCGATAAAGATCGTCGCCGTCATATTCATGTGATTGGACAGACTGGTGTTGGAAAGTCTGTATTGCAAGAGAATCTAGCATATCAAGATATGCTAGATGGCCGTGGCTTTGCGTTCGTTGATCCGCACGGTGACTCAGCAGAGGCACTCTTAAGTAAAGTGCCGAAGGAACGCGTTGAGGATGTTGTTTATTTTAACCCAAGTGACATGGACAATCCGATCGGATTGAATATGTTTGAGTTTGACCACCCCGACCAAAAAGACTTTTTGGTGCAGGAGGCGATTGGGATGCTATATGGACTGTATGACCCTGGACATACGGGAATCGTTGGTCCACGTCTTGAACATATATTCCGAAACTGCGCGTTGCTACTGATGAGCGATCCGGGTGGTGGTACGTTTATTGATATTCCAAAATTGCTTATCGACGATGCATTTATGAAGAGTAAGCTGAAATATGTTACCGACCAACAAGTGCTTGACTTCTGGACGAAAGAGTTCCCTGCGTCGCAGCGGTCAAGTGAAGCGGGTGAAGTTATTAGCTGGGTCGTATCGAAATTTGGGCCATTTATTTCTAATGATGCGATGCGAAATATTATCGGGCAAAAGAAGAGCGGATTTAATTTTGCGGATATTATGAATAATCGTAAAATTTTGCTCGCAAACTTGTCAAAGGGAAAAATGGGAGATTTGAACTCAAAACTCCTTGGTATTATTTTTGTGATGAAATTCCAAGCGGCGGCAATGGCCCGCGCAAATATACCAGAGGAAGAGCGCAAAGATTTTACGTTGTATGTCGATGAGTTCCAGAACTTTGCGACCGATAGTTTTGAAACAATCCTTAGCGAAGCGCGTAAGTATCGGTTGAGCTTGGTGCTTGGCAACCAGTTTATGACACAGCTACAGGAAAGCTTGCGTGAGGCAATTTTAGGTAACGTGGGTACAACGATCACTGGGCGCATTGGTATTACCGACGCGGAGATTATGGTAAAGCGCTATACTCCAGTGTTTGACGCGGAAGATTTGACGAAGTTACCAAACTTTGAGTCGGTTTGTGTGGCGCAGATAGAGGGCGTGCCTTCGGCACCGTTTAGTATGAGCTGGGTTCCACCTATGGGACAGAGCAATCAGCAGCTTGGTGATGCGCTGAAGCGGTTGTCTGCAGTGAAATATGGACATCCACGTGCGCAGGTAGAACGAGAAATCTTCGAGCGGCTCAAAACAGCAGATGCTGCACAGTCTGGAGCAAAGATGGGGGGAGCAGGTGCGGCTCCATCCGCTGGGGCGAAGCCTGGTGGTGTTGGCGCGCCAAAGTCTGGCGGCTCGTCATTTTTAGACGAGTGGCTTGCCAAGCGTAAGCAGATGACGGGAGGAAGTGGGCGTTCGCCGGTAGCGAGTGCTGCGAGTGCGGGCAAAATGATGCCGCCGCAGCCGGTCGCCTCGCCAATGAGTCCGCCTTCAGCGACCACTCCTGGGGCAACGAGTAATCCATTCCAATCAGGTGCGGCTTCGGGAGTGAGTGGCTATCCGTCTGCTAGCCAGTCGGTGGCTCAATATGGCAATAATACACCTCCGCAGCAGATGCTGCGTCCTGGGTTGGTAAATCAGCCGCCATCCTCTCCGCCGCAACCGGCGAATAGCCTAATGTCTACGTCGGCTACCGCTAGTTTACGCGACAATTTCAATACTGTCACGCCCCCTGTGTCGCAAGCCGAAGCCGGGATGGCATCGCCG
>CAJPSU010000074.1 GCA_905373345.1 Candidatus Saccharimonadota bacterium | reverse complement strand
GTTTCGTTTGTTGCGCCGCTCGCCAATTTGCTAACCGATTTTTACGATCAGCTCAAAAGCGTGACGTCGGGATACGGTTCGTTTAACTATGAGTTAGCAGGCTACCAGGCGGAAGATCTCGTGCGGGTAGACTTTTACGTGGCAGGTGAAATGGTTGACGCTCTGAGTGTAATGTGCCACCGCAGCGAGGCGCAAAAATTAGGGCGAGAAGTTGTCAAAAAATTAAAAGATGTTGTGCCTCGACAGAGTTTTGAGGTTAGTTTACAAGCCGCAATTGGAGCGCGCTTTATCGCCCGCGAAAACATCGGCGCCTACCGCAAAGATGTTACCGGCTATCTGTACGGCGGCGATGTTTCGCGTAAGAAAAAGCTGCTCGCCAAGCAGGCTCGCGGCAAAAAACGCATGAAGCGTTTTGGAAAAGTTGATATTCCGAGCGAGGCGTTTACGGTGATGTTGAAGCGAGATTGAACGTCGTTTTCTTTTAATTTTTCCTATTGATAGTCAGCTAAAGAATGATATAGATGAATTTTCTGGGCGGAATATTCATTTTGGTTCGCCAGATTTTCTGATTGGCGGGATCTATAACTGACAAGTCATAACAGAGACGTGCTATTCTATGCTAGAATAATATGTGTAAGTAGTTTATATGAAATTGCGTGACGCTTAAAATCAATAAAGGAGTTTAAAAGTGGCTAAAAAACTAAAAAGAATCAGTTTCACACTGCTCGGTATTATCGCTGCGATTACATTACTTATCATTGGCGTACGGACATATAACGACCATGTGTATGGCGGCAAAGCATACAAATTTGATGCGCCGGCGTATTTTCGCGATCCGGCGAATTTATCGCTCTACCCAACGAATATTGACGGGGTGGACGTGCGGCGCGTTGATGACGGTGCGGCGCAGGGATTCCATCTCGTACCGCGCGAAATTAAGCATAAAGGTATAATCATCGTTTACGGCGGATCGGATGGCACACCGAATTATGCGCAGGCGGTTGATTTTGCAAAGAATGGCTACGAGGTGCTGTCGTTGTTTATGTTTGGGCAGAAAAACCAGCCGAAGACATTGGCACGCGTGCCGCTTGAGCAGTTTGGGCAGGCACTGCGTTACGTAGAGGCGCATGCTAAAAGCGCATCGCCATTGACAGTGATGGGTACGTCGAAAGGCGCGGAGTATGCGCTTAACCTCGCGTCGAAATATCCGCAAATCAACAACGCGATTCTGGTGGCCCCGTCAGCATATAACTTCAACGGGCTTGATTTTGAAAATTACGGCTCGTCGTGGACGTGGCAAGACAAGGAGTTACCATATATTGATATCCAAAAAACAAGTTTCGGACATTTTATTGGTGATATGATAATTCCGATGATAGCAAAAGCGCCGGTTACATATAAAAACGCGTACCAAGCGGCGGTTGATGTGGATGAGAACAATGAGAGCAAGAAGATTCCGCTCAATACCAAAGCGAACCTATTGATTATTGCGGGCAGCGATGATCAAATGTGGAACAGCGCCAGCATGGGTAAAAGCATTAAAGACCAGCGACCGCAGAATACTGATCTGGCGATATACGGTGGGGCGGGGCATGTGTTTGCGGGTAACGGTGTATTGTCAACGAAGTCAATACGCATGAACGTTGGTGGCACGACGGACGCAAATACGCGGGCAGCGCGCGAAAGCCGCAAGCTGATGCACGATAGACTGCAGATATGGCATCCGTAGCGTGAACTTTGGGCAGCGTGTAGTTCTGGCGGTTTAGTAAGTGTGCTGATGTTGGCTGTATATTTGATTTGGCGTTAAGTATCGTCAAGATATCATGTGGTACAATAGGGCATGGATTTAGCACAAAAAATTGCCGCCTACCAGCCGAATGGCGGCGTGCGGCAGCTTGTCGCAGATACGAAACTTGTTTTATTGGTGGGAGTTTCCGGCGCAGGCAAGGACACGACAAAACAGCGGCTGTTGCAAGACCCGGAGTTTGCCGATATTGTGTCGTATACGACGCGCTCGCCGCGGCAAAACGCCGGCGTGCAAGAGCGCGATGGCGTGGATTATCATTTCATTGACGAGGCGACAGCGGAAAAAATGCTTGATGCCCATGACTTTATTGAGGCGAAGTTCGTGCACGGTACAGTTTATGGCACGGGCGTAGCGGAGATTCAGGCGATTCACGATGCGGGCAGAATTGCTATTACTGATATTGATGTGCAGGGTGTGGATGAATATAAAAACCTATCGCAAACAGTTGTTGCAATTTTTTTATTACCGCCAAATTATGACGAGTGGCGCCGCCGGCTGCAGACGCGTTATGCGAGTGTTGAGGAATTTGAAACCGAATGGCCGAAACGTTTCGCGAGCGCTATCAAAGAGTTGACGCATGCTTTGGAAGTGCCGTACTATCACTTTATTATTAACGACAATTTGGACGAAACAGTGCGTATCGCAGGTGATATCGCGCGAAAACCGGATGCATATAACCGCAAAGACGATGAAGCGCGACTAGTGGCGCGGGATCTACTTGAGGAACTGCAAGGGTTGGCACAGCCGCGCCGCGGATAGGGTTTGTTGTGATGGTTGTGTAGTGCCGACGATTTAGCACTCGCCTTGCATGAGTGCTAAATATGCGTTACAATATAGCCATGACCGACCGCCAACAAGCGATTTTAGCAGCGATTATTGAACAATACGCCGAGATTGCGGCGCCCGTAGGCAGCGTTACGCTAGCGAAACTTTTTGGCGTAAGCAGTGCGACGATTCGCAGCGAAATGGCGAAACTTGAAGATATGGGATTTATTGAAGCGCCGCATACGAGCGCGGGGCGTATTCCGACCGACAAGGGCTATCGGTTTTATGTGAATGGTATCACCGAAGCAACGATGACGGAATTGCCGAGCGGCATTGACCGCAGCGCGAAAGCGATTGAGGCTCATGTCAGTTCGCATATCAACAAGGCCGATCGGGCAATTCGTTCGGCAGTTGATGGTCTGGTGGATTTGACGGGAAATTTTGGATTTGCGACGATTGGTAGTGAGCTATATATGAATGGTATCGCAAATTTGTTTAGCCACCCGGAGTTCCGCGAAGGCGACCATGTGCGTGCCGTTGCGACATTGATTGATAATATTGAGCCGTGGCTGAGTGAAGCGCAGCCAAATGAGCCCCTGAACGTATTCATTGGTAGCGAAAATCCGATCGGCAAATCAAGCGGTGCAACGCTTATTATTAGTCGATTCCGTTCGCCGTTCAGCGATCGCAGCTACATTGGCATTATTGGTCCAACACGCCAGCATTATCGCCGTACGATGGAATTGGTCCGACGCGCCGGAACGATGTTAGAGGAGGTTTTATAGATGACAAAGCGAAAAAAAACAGAAGAGTATGAGCAATTAATTGGTGAGTTGACGCAGGACTTGCAGCGTACGCGGGCGGATTTTGAAAATTATCGCAAGCGCATGGAGAGCGAAAAACAAGCGGCGCGCCAGGCGGGTGAAACGAAGGCGATCTTGAAGCTGCTCGCAGTAATAGACACAATTGAGCGGGCAGTGGCGAATGTACCGGCGGACTTAGCAAATAATCCATGGGCAAAAGGCATTGCGGGCATTGATAAGCAGCTCGCGAAACAGCTGGAGGCGCTCGGTGTGAAAAAAATTGCCGCTGCGCCGGGTACGATGTTTAATCCGGAATT
This sequence comes from Candidatus Saccharimonadota bacterium, assembly GCA_905373345.1. Lineage (GTDB taxonomy): Bacteria > Patescibacteriota > Saccharimonadia > Saccharimonadales > Saccharimonadaceae > Saccharimonas. The sequence continues at coordinate 336 of CAJPSU010000074.1, read as the reverse complement.
GCACCAGGCAGTGCAGTTTGACGAAGAATCTGAAGGTGACAGTGAAGTTATCGCTGAGGAAATGCAAGCTGGCTACGCGTTAAATGGTGTACCAATCCGCCATGCGATGGTGCGTGTCGTACGGAAATGATGAAGTATCCAAAGACATGAATTAGCACTCTTGACATGAGAGTGCTAATTTTCTATACTAAATATGTTGGCACTCACTAGCAAAGAGTGCTAAAATAGCAGTAAGACAATTTGACCTACTATAATTTAACGAAAGGGGAATAAAATGGGTAAAATTATCGGTATTGACCTTGGTACGACCAATAGCGCATTTGCATATTTGGTGGC
>CAJPSU010000073.1 GCA_905373345.1 Candidatus Saccharimonadota bacterium | reverse complement strand
GCGCTGCCTGACGTGCGCGACGGCATGAAGCCGGTGCATCGTCGTATCGTGTATGTGATGGATAAAATGGGCATTGGTCCGGCCTCAAAGACAGTTAAGAGCGCTCAGATCGTCGGTGAAGTGATGGGTAAATATCATCCGCATGGCGACTCGTCGATCTATGATGCAATGGTGCGTATGGCGCAGGATTGGGTCGGGCGCTATCCGCTTGTGCAAGGCCAGGGTAACTTTGGCTCTATGGATGGGGATCCGCCGGCTGCAATGCGTTACACTGAAGCAAAAATGACGCGTGTGTCCGAGGCGCTTTTGGCAGACATTGACAAAGAAACGGTTGATTTTCGCGATACATACGACGCGACACACCGGGAGCCTGTTGTATTGCCAGCGAAGTTGCCAAATCTGCTGCTTAACGGACAGGTTGGTATTGCTGTTGGTATGGCGACGAATATTCCGACACATAATCTTGGTGAGATTGTTGACGCAACGGTAGCGTTGATTGATAATCCAGAGGCGACACTTGACGATCTCATGAAGCATATTAAGGGTCCTGATTTTCCAACAGGGGCGGTTGTGTACGGTGGTGCGCCAATGCGTCAGGCGTATGCGACCGGTCGTGGCAGCGTGACAATTCGTGCAGTGGCAAATATTGAGGAGGCAAAGCGTGGACGCCATCAAATTGTCGTAACAGAGATGCCTTACGGTGTTAACAAGGCGACGCTTATTGAAAAAATTGCCGATTTGGTGCATGACAAGAAACTCACGACAATCAGCGATCTACGCGACGAATCGGCGCGCGGTAGCGTTCGCGTGGTAATTGAGTTAAAGAAAGACGCGTATCCAAAGAAGGTGTTGAATCAACTTTATAAATTAACGGCGCTACAGACGAATTTCCATTACAATATGCTAGCGCTTGTTGAGACGGGTACAAATCCAGTGGCATTGCAGCCGCGAGTGCTTGGTTTGCATGATATCCTGCATGAATTTATCAAACATCGCCAAAAAGTGGTGCGGCGGCGCACGGAATACGAATTGCGCAAAGCAAAAGAGCGGGCGCATATTTTAGAAGGCTATAAAATCGCGCTTGATCATATTGATGAAGTAATTCGAACGATTCGTGCCAGCAAGACGCAAGATGAAGCCGAAAAGGCGCTGATTGAGAAATTCGGTCTGAGCATTATTCAAGCAAAGGCAATTCTTGCGATGCAGCTACGCCGTTTGACAGGCTTAGAGCTCGAAGCGATTGAGAGTGAGCTGGCTGAATTGCGTAAGAAAATTGCATACTTCGAAAAAGTCCTGGCGGATGAGAATGAAATCTTGCGCATTATTAAGGAAGAGCTTCTTGAGATTAAAGAGAAATATGGTGATGAGCGCCGTAGTAAAATTATCAACACAGAAGTTGGTAAGTTCAGCGATGAGGAGCTAATCCCAGAAGAGGATACTGTTGTGTTGGTAACAACAGAAAATTACATTAAGCGGACACTTGCGAGCGACTATCGCCGTCAAAACCGCGGCGGTAAGGGCAAACGCGGCATGACTACAAAAGAAGAAGATGTTATTGATCAGCTTGTGCCGGCCAGTACGCACGATTGGCTGTTGTTCTTTACGAATAAAGGCCGCGTGTTTCGCCTCAAGGCGTATGAAGTACCAGCAGCGAGTCTTGCGGCTAAAGGCGTCGCAGCGGTTAACCTACTTCAATTGCAGCCTGAAGAAAAAATTACATCAATCATTAACCTCGCGAAAGATGCGGGAAGTGATGGATATTTGTTCATGGCGACAACTAAGGGTACTGTAAAAAAGACAGCAGTTTCCGACTATGCAAATATTCGAACAAACGGGTTGATCGCGATAAACTTAGGTGATGGCGATGAACTGCGCTGGATTAAACAGACTGACGGTAAAAGTGATGTTATTATATCAACATCTGCTGGTCAAGCGGTGCGGTTTAACGAAGAAGAGTGTCGACCAATGGGGCGCGCGGCGCGCGGCGTGCGTGGTGTGCGGCTGCGCCCAAATGATAGCGTAGTTGGCATGGATGTTGTAACATCAGCAGATCAAACGCTTCTGGTCTTGAGCGCAAATGGCTATGGAAAAATTACGAAAGTAGCGAATTTCCCGAGTCATAAGCGTGGTGGCGTTGGTATTAAGGCGGCGACGGTTACAGCGAAAACTGGTCCGATCGTTACTGTGCAAACGCTTGAGTCAGATGCGGTTGAAGCGATTATTATCAGCCAGGGCGGACAAACGATTCGTGTCGGGCTGGGCGATATACCAACGCTGGGGCGTACAACGCAAGGCGTGCGCGTGATGCGGCTTAGCGACGATGATAGCGTATCGTCAATCGGTATTATGCGCGATTCAGGAGAAGACGAAGGCTAGCGTATAATATGACGATATCTCCATATTTAGTAGCGGTTGCTGTTGGATGGGCCATTGCTCAAGGCGCTAAATATATTACGGCAGCGGTAAAAGTACGCAGTTTACAGGTGTTTGATCGGCTATATTTGTCCGGTAATATGCCAAGTGCGCACAGTGCAACAGTTGTGTCAATTGCGACGCTTATTGCGTTACGAGACGGTGTTGATAGTGGACTATTTGGTCTCGCAGCGGTTTTGGCGCTTGTCGTTATGTACGATGCTATGATGGTGCGCCATTCGGTTGGCGAACAGGGGGCGGTTATTAAGCGCATCTTGAAAGAGTCAAACATAGCAGTAAAAGAGCCTCATGTAGCGGACGGGCATACGCCACTTGAAGTGGTTGTTGGTGCGTGTATTGGTGTGCTTGCTGGTATTGTTGTATTTTACACTATAAAATAGCCAAAAAACAGTGTTGACTTGCTAAAAAAATCGCGCTACAATGATGGACAGTCTAGTTGCGAGATGGAATAAACTGTAGTTCTGTTGTGTAATTAGGCGCAGCGTTGTTTAACAATTTAATTGTGCAATAATCATCGTCAGTCTATTTTTGAGTAAGATAGACGTTTCAAATCAATGAAACATCTTTTATGGAGAGTTTGATCCTGGCTCAGGATGAACGCTGGCGGCGTGCCTAACACATGCAAGTCGAGCGGCAGCGAGGGGTGCTTGCACCCTGTCGGCGAGCGGCGGACGGCTGAGTAACGCGTGGGAACGTGCCCCAAAGTGAGGAATAACTGCCCGAAAGGGTAGCTAATACCGCATATTATCTTCGGATCAAAGGATTTATCCGCTTTGGGAGCGGCCCGCGTCGGATTAGGTAGTTGGTGAGGTAATGGCTCACCGAGCCGACGATCCGTAGCTGGTCTGAGAGGATGATCAGCCAGACTGGAACTGAGACACGGTCCAGACTCCTACGGGAGGCAGCAGTGAGGAATCTTCCACAATGGGCGAAAGCCTGATGGAGCAACGCCGCGTGCAGGACGAAGGCCTTCGGGTTGTAAACTGCTTTTATAAGTGAGGAATATGACGGTAACTTATGAATAAGGATCGGCTAACTACGTGCCAGCAGCCGCGGTCATACGTAGGATCCGAGCGTTATCCGGAGTGACTGGGCGTAAAGAGTTGCGTAGGCGGTTGTATAAGTGAATAGTGAAATCTGGTGGCTCAACCATACAGGCTATTGTTCAAACTGTACAACTCGAGAGTGGTAGAGGTCACTGGAATTTCTTGTGTAGGAGTGAAATCCGTAGATATAAGAAGGAACACCGATGGCGTAGGCAGGTGACTGGACCATTTCTGACGCTAAGGCACGAAAGCGTGGGGAGCGAACCGGATTAGATACCCGGGTAGTCCACGCCGTAAACGATGGATACTGGCTGTTGGAGGTATCGACCCCTTCAGTAGCGAAGCTAACGCGTTAAGTATCCCGCCTGTGGAGTACGGCCGCAAGGCTAAAACATAAAGGAATTGACGGGGACCCGCACAAGCGGTGGATCGTGTTCTTTAATTCGATGCTAAACGAAGAACCTTACCAGGGCTTGACATCCAGGGAATTTTTGGGAAACCAATTAGTGCCGTTTGGAACCCTGTGACAGGTGATGCATGGCCGTCGTCAGCTCGTGTCGTGAGATGTTTGGTTAAGTCC
>CAJPSU010000072.1 GCA_905373345.1 Candidatus Saccharimonadota bacterium | reverse complement strand
GCGGTTGCTGCTGCAATTATGTTTGGGTTTGCGCCCGAAGAAGTCGTGCGCGGCTTGAGCATGATCAAGCCTGTGCCGGGGCGCATGAATATTCTGCACGGGATCGGCGGTGTTACGGTGATTGATGATACATATAATTCAAGTCCAGCCGCTGCCGCTGCAGCACTCCAGACGCTCTATTCGTTTGACGATGCTGCCGAACGTATTGTTGTGCTCGGCGATATGCGCGAACTTGGCGCAAGCAGCCAAATGGAGCACGAAAAGCTTGGTTCAATGTGCGATCCGAATTTACTTGCCTGGGTAGTTACTGTTGGTCCGGAGTCTGAACGTTATATTGCTCCCGCGGCGCGGCGGCGCGGTTGCCAAGTTCACATTGCGCGGAATGCGATTGAAGCAGGCGAGTTCGTGCGTTCGGTGACGCAGGGAAATGCGATTGTGCTCGTGAAGGGGTCGCAGGACACGATTTATCTGGAAGAATGCGTAAAAGTATTGTGTAATATGACAGAAGATATTAAACTTGTCCGCCAAGATGCGCAGTGGATGGCAAAAAAAGAAGCGTTTTTCCAGCAATTTAAGTAAGAGGAGCAGGCATTATGGCGAAAGAGAAAGAATCAAAACCGAAGCAGAAACGCGCGAAGAAGAAAGATGTAGAACGATCAACTGCCGGCACGAACGCAGAGCAGGCGATAGCTAACACGGAATCATCGAAACCTGTCGCGCCCGCTCAGCCAGTGCTGCAGCCATTGCAGCCGGCATTACCGCAGCAGCCCGTGCCATACATGCCGCGCACATCGTCATCGCAGTTAATACTTGTTATTATTGGCTGTATCGCGGGCGGCGTGTTGTTTTTGCTTGCGATTTGCGGCGGCGTGCTGGCGTACTCGATATATCAGCGTCCCGAAAATGTCGTGCTTGACGCGATTACGAAACTGCAATCAGCAAATAAATTTTCGACACATACAGAAATTATCATGGACTATAAATATGATGCAGGCACGAAAAATGTTTCATTCAAAAAGTTAACGCTTGATACCGGCATGAATTCGTCGCCAAGCGTTGATGCTAACGCTACGCTACAAATGAGTATTGATGGTCGTGATATTTCAGTGAAAGCGTCTGCACTCATGACTGACGGCGGCACGATATATTTCAAAGTTAAAAATCTCGCAGAAGCGCTGAGTGCATTTACGGGCGGTAAAGAATTGCCGGCGTCCGCTAAAAATCAGTTTGAAAAAGTGAGTAATAAGTGGGTGAAATACGAGATTAATGATTTATACAAGAATAATCAGCGCGCGGCAGAACGGGCGCGGTGCGTACAAAATGTTTATAAGCGTAGCCTTAAAGACAGTAAAAAACGTAGGGAAATCGTGAATACTTACCGCAAATATCCATTTGTGATGATTGAAAGTATAGCTCAGCCAAAGGACGGTAATGTCGGGTATACGGTATGGATTGAACCAGTGACATGGCGGCAATTCAACAAGGCGTTCGCGCATACGGCGATTGCGCAGGATATAAAAGCTTGCAACCCATCGACGCATGATAATCCCTCTGCAGCGCTGGACGATACAGATGATACCTACGCTCATCCTGCACCTTCACATTCGGTGCTCGGACACAGTAAAACGAAATTTACAATGTGGATATCTCCATGGTCGCATGAGCTGCGCGCGCTTGATATTGAAGGCGGGCCTGACGCACAGTTCTCGCTGAAGAGCCACACTAAATTTGATTTCTCGAAAGGCGTGGCGACTACGAAGCCGAATGACTCGGAAGCGATACATGCCGACGAATGGAATAAACGTCTTAACGAAGCGATGAATATAAGTAGTTCTTCGGCGTCGTCAAGCGGCGACAGCTAGTTTTATCCTCTGCTGATCGGCGCAAAATCTGATATACTATAGCTAATGAAACGCTATAATCCATCTGAAATTGAGCCGAAGTGGCAGCAAATCTGGGCGGATGATGCCCGCTACCGCGCTGTTGATTTTGGCGATAAACCAAAATACTATGTTACGGGTATGTTCCCCTACCCGAGTGGCGCAGGCATGCACGCAGGGCATTTCTTGGAGCACTCCATCGTTGATGCGGTTGCGCGATTTCGTCGGGCGCTTGGATATAATGTATTGTATCCGATGGGTTGGGACAGCTTCGGGTTACCGGCGGAAAATTATGCGATTAAAACAGGTAAGTCGCCGAAACAAACCGTACCTGAAAATATTGCGAACTTCAAAAATCAGTTGCAGCGCGTTGGTGCAAGCATTGATTGGGCGCGTGAAATTAACACCAGTGATCCAACGTATTATAAGTGGACCCAGTGGATTTTTACGAAGCTATTTGAGCGCGGACTCGCGTATCAGAAAGATTCGCTCCAATGGTGGTGTCCAAAAGACAAAACAGTGCTTGCGAATGAGCAGGTGATTGATGGCAAGTGCTGGCGCTGTGATTCTGTGGTTGTCAAGAAACCAATGAAGCAATGGTTCTTCAAAATTACGGCATACGCTGATGAATTACTCGCCGAGCTGCACGAGATGGATTGGCCGGACAAAATTAAAACAGCGCAGCGAAACTGGATCGGTAAAAGCGAGGGTGCAGAGGTAAATTTCCTGATTGGCTGTAAGCCGTCTGATTCGCTGAAATTTACGCCTGAGTTAGCAGAGAAAATCAAGACTGGTGCTAAGACGAATACGATTCGCTTGGGGGCAAAAAATCTTGCAGCGGGCGATGTCGCTGAACTTATGATGCGCGACGGTGATATCGTAGAATCGTTTGGTTATGCGAAAATTACGAACGCTCAGAAACTACCGCTTAAAAAAGTGCCGAATAATATGCCCGGACATGAGAGTTATCGCGATGATAATGAAAAGCTTGCTGATTTCCAGAAATTTTACGGTAATGATGTGACGCTAGACAGCGTAGTTGCGGTATACGATTTTGAATATATTCCGCCAATTACCGTCTTCACGACGCGCCCCGACACGATTTTTGGTGCAACGTATCTAGTGCTTGCGCCTGAGCATCCCTTGGCGCGAATGCTGGCGAACGATGATACTCAGGCGGCGGTAAACGCATACATTGATGAAGCGGTGAAAAAAACTGAAATTGATCGCACGAATGACACCAAGGAGAAAACGGGCGTTTTCACTGGTAGCTACGCGGTTAATCCGGCTAATGGCGAAAAAATGCCGATATGGGTAGCTGATTATGTGCTCGGCGGTTACGGTACGGGTGCAGTGATGGGCGTACCGGCACATGATGAGCGTGATTTTGCATTTGCAGAGAAATTTGAACTGCCGGTCGTTGAAGTCATTGAGCGTCCTGAAGACGACACGAGTGCTGAGCGGTGTTATTATGGCGAAGGGATTCTCGTGAATTCTGGCGCGTTTGATGGCGCGCGGAGTGAAGACGCGCGCGAGCAAATCGTCGCGTGGTTGGAGCAAGAAGGTGTTGGCCGCGCTAAGACAACGTATAAGATGCGTGATTGGCTAATTAGCCGCCAACGTTATTGGGGCGCGCCAATTCCGATCGTTCATTGTCCGGTTGATGGTGCAGTAGCTGTGCCGGAGTACGATTTGCCAGTATTGCTTCCAGATGTTGACGATTTTGTGCCGCGCGGCGACGGTAAATCTGTATTGGCAGCGCAGGAAGATTGGGTACATACGACTTGCCCAAAGTGTGGCGGTCCAGCAATGCGCGAAACAGATACGATGGATGGTTATGCGTGTAGCTCGTGGTACCTATTACGCTACACAGATCCACACGATGATCAATGCGCATGGGGTACGAAACAAGTTAACTACTGGGCGCCGGTCGACATGTATGTCGGTGGCGACCATGCAACGGCGCACTTGCTCTATGTTCGTTTTTGGACGCACGTATTTCGCGATCTCGGACTGACAGAATTTGCCGAGCCGGTTAAGCGGCTTGTGTATCATGGGCTAATTCAGGCTGAGGATGGGCGCAAAATGAGCAAAAGCCTTGGCAACGTTGTCGACCCGCTTGATGTTATTGATCAAGGCTATGGCGCCGATGCGCTTCGTACATTCGAGCTGTTTCTCGGGCCGATTACCGAAAACTCCAGTTGGTCGAGCCGCGGCATCGCTGGTGTGTAC
>CAJPSU010000071.1 GCA_905373345.1 Candidatus Saccharimonadota bacterium | reverse complement strand
AATATACAGTGAAGGCGATGCTTGACGCTGGCGTGACAGTTATCACGGGCGGCGGCGGCGGTGTGCCGGTTGTCGAAACTACAGACGAAGGACTTGAAGGTGTTGAGGCAGTTGTCGATAAAGACTTTACTGCGGCAGTTGTTGCCGATGCGGTTGATGCGGAGGCGCTAGTGATTTTGACGGCAGTCGATAACGCGATGGTTGATTACGGCAAACCGACGGCGCGTGCGATCGGGCGCACAACAGTGCAGGAAATGCAAAGGTACGTGGACGCTGGTCAGTTTGCGCCGGGCAGTATGTTGCCGAAAGTGCAAGCAGCAATGAAATTCGCGCAAAAACCAGGCCGCCGCGCTATTATCGCGAGTCTTGAGCATGCAAGCGACGCGCTTGACGGGCAAGTCGGTACAATTATCGAAAGCTAGACGAGGCAAAATCGAAAGTTTCTAAAATAGCGGCCGAGTTAGCCGCTATTTTGGTTGATTATTAGATCCTGGGCATGCTAGATGTGGCGTGTGAAAGATGGAATTTAGACAAAACGGCGTAATGTAATTAAAACCAGCTACCTGCGTTTGCTTTCATCTTCTCAATGATTTCTGCGGAATTGCTATATTTACCCTCGGGGCATTCGGCGTCATCGTGCAGGTGGCATTCTTTCAGATTGTTTAAGCGCGCTGTCGTTAAGTTGATTTGCAGCTGCTTAAATTCTTGGTCTTTGTGCAGCCAGTGGATGTGCCACGCCATCGCCGCAATCGCGGCGACTATCACGGCGCGATACATGATATGCGCTAATCGTTTCAGGGTAGCTACCGTGCTCATACTTATAGTATACACTAGGAACTCGAAATTATTTTCGTAAAACCTCTTGCACATTTTCTAGCACTCGTATATACTGAGTGCTAGAAATAGCACTCGTACATAGAGAGTGCCAGTTAACACGAAAGGGGTAATTAATGAGTTCACCGATCAAGCCGATGGCGCACTTCGTTGTCGCCGTCAAGGAGAAGAAACCGAGTAAAACTGCGAGTGGGATTCTGCTCCCTGAATCGGCTCAAGAAAAATCAGAGGCGGCGAAAGTTATCGCTGTCGGGTCGGACGTTAAAGACGTGAAGAATGATCAAAAGGTTGTGTATAAAAATTACGCGGCAACAACGATCAAGCTTGACAAGGAAGAATATTTGATTATCAAAGACGAGGATATCCTCGCAACGGTAGAGGAGTAAATATATGGCGAAAAAAGTTTTTTACGATGAAGATGCGCGCCGCCGCGTGTTAGGCGGAGCGGCAGTACTATATAACGCAGTCAAGACCACGATGGGTCCGAAAGGACGCAACGTTGTGATCGGGAAAAGTTATGGTGGTCCAAGTGTGACGCACGACGGTGTAACGGTGGCGAAGAGTATTGACATCGCTGATGTCGATGATGAAACGCTTGGTTTTAAGGTCGGTGCTGAGCTGATTAAACAAGCCGCCAACAAGATGAATGACGTCGCGGGCGACGGTACGACAACGGTGACAGTATTGACCTATCATATTCTGCACGAAGCAAACAAGCTGATTGCCGCCGGACACAATCCGATGCTGCTGCGCAAAGGATTGGAGCGCGCTGCGGTTGAAATTACTAAAGAATTGACTAAATTGTCGGAAGACATTAAAGGCGACAAAAAGCGCGTGGCAGAAGTTGCGACAATTTCGGCAGGCGATGAAGCGATCGGCGCGTTGATTGCCGATGTGATGGATAAGATCGGTCCAAATGGTATCGTGACCGTTGAAGAAGGGCGCGGTCTGGAATTGGAAAGCGAAGTTGTTGAAGGCTTTACAGTGCAGCGCGGGTTCATCAGTCCATACATGGTGACTGATCCAAAGCGTATGGAAGCAGTGTATGACAAGCCGGCGGTTGTGGTAACTGACAAGAAAGTTTCGTCAGCGCAAGAATTTGTGCCGTTGCTTGAGATGATTGCACAAAGCGGCAAGAAAGATTTGGTACTGATCGCTGATGATGTAGACGGCGAGGCGCTCAGCTTGCTGGTGCTGAACCGTTTGAAAGGTTCGTTCAACACGCTCGCAATCAAAGCGCCGAGCGACAAAGACGTGCTGTATGACATCGCGGCATTGGTTGGCGCAAAAGTTATCACTGACGACACAGGTATGACGTTTGATAACGTCGGCAGCGACGTAATCGGTTCAGCGCGTAAAGTTATCGCTACAAAAGACGTGACGACGATCGTTGAGGGCGCAGGCAGCAAGAGCGAAGTGCAGGCGCGCGTCGACCAAATTGATGTACAGGTTGAAGAGACGTCAAGCGACTACACGCGCAATAACCTGCTGAAGCGCCAAGCGGCATTGACGGGCGAAGTTGCAGTGATTAAGGTCGGTGGTGCGACTGAGACGGAGATTGAAGAGAAGAAATATCGTGTCGACGACGCGGTTGCTGCGGTTAAGGCGGCGCTTGCCGAGGGAATCGTGCCGGGCGGCGGCGTGACGCTGGTTGATCTGGCTGGCAACTACAAATATGCAGGCAGTAAAGACGCGTCGGTCGCGGCAGGGGAGAAGTTGCTTGTGAACGCGCTGGAGCAACCGTTCCGTATTCTGCTTGCAAACTCTGGTTTGAACGCTGACGAATGGTTGCCGCAAGTGCGTAAGGCTAAGGCGGGGCAGGGTATTGATGTGAATCACCCGACCGAGCTAATTGACCTAAAGAAGAGCGGTGTCGTTGATCCGGTGCGCGTTACTAAAGAGGCATTGCAGAATGCCGCCTCGATCGCCGGTACAGCAATGACGATGGGCGCATTAGTGGTTGATGTGCCGGAAAAAGAAGCTCCAAGTACGCCGGACATGGGCGGTATGGGCGGATACATGTAGAACGCTCCTCTGGGCGTGGAGAAGGCTACTAGCTCAAAAATAGGAAGAAAGTCCCCTAGTGAAGCAGGGGACTTTCTTTATGGTGCATGAATTTATCTACGGGCGCGAAATGATAAATGGCGGTTGACTTTTTGCGCAAATTGCGTATCATGGATTATGGATATAACTTATCGATGATTGGAGTATCGTCCCCGTGAAACTGTCGACAGCGACTGAACAAGCGTGTTGTATTTTGGCGCTTATTGCGTCGCGCAACCTATCCCCTATTACTAACGCCGAATTGAGCGAGCGTATGGCGGTATCGCCGTCATATTTGGCAAAAATTACGCGGCGGTTGGTCGTTGCGGAGCTAATTTCGTCTGAGCCTGGCGCAAAAGGCGGATTTGTATTGGCGCGACCGATGCGGCTAATTACGCTGTTGATGGTTGTCGAGGCGATTGAGGGCGATGAGCCGTTTTTCCAGCCGGCGGGCATTGTTGAGCGCGTGTTTAAGAATCGCCGTCGCGCTGTTGAAAAAGGTATGTCTGTGGTGCAGGAAAAAATGCACGAAGCGGAATTGGCGTGGCGGCGCAGTTTGTCTAGTGTGACGATGCAAGAGATTATCGACGACGCGCTCAAAGGAGAGATGCTATGACTGAAAGAATAAGAGCAAAATTGCACGATCGGCGTGATGCAGTTCGTGCCGAATGGGCGAATTTACGGCATAACTGTATGCTGTTAATTTCGTGTATCGCATTGTCAATCATTCCGATTTTGTATGGTGGATTTTTCCTTGGTAGCGTGTGGGATCCGTATGGCAACACGGAGCATTTGCCGGTCGCCGTCGTGAATGAAGATCAGGGTGCGGTGCTTAACGGCAATTTTGTACAAATCGGGCAGCAAACAGTTGATAATCTAAAACGTAATCATAGCATGAAGTGGGAGTTTGTATCGGCAGATGAAGCAGCGAAAGGCTTGAATAACGGCACTTACTACATGCGTATTATGATTCCGCGCGATTTTTCGGCAAAAGCAGCGACAGTTACAACATCGTCGCCGCAACAGAGCGTTATTGAATACACGACAACCCCATCGCGTAATTTTGTAGGCTCGGTGATTAGCAATCAAGCGGCACAGCAGGTCGTGCGATCTGTTTCTGCTAAAGTTAGCACTGCATATGTGAGCGCAGTGATGGCGCAGGTTAGCGAACTTGGTACGGGGTTATCGCAAGCGTCGGCAGGTGCAGCTGCATTGCATGGCGGTAGCGATCGGCTGGCAGGCGGATTGGCGGCGTATACGCGCGGCGTCGGGCAACTGACAGCGGG
>CAJPSU010000070.1 GCA_905373345.1 Candidatus Saccharimonadota bacterium | reverse complement strand
CTTTCTTCTTTTTATCCGTAAACATCGCAGGCACAGCGAGATTATCTTTCACGCACAAAAATGGCTGCAAATAAAACGATTGAAAAATAAACCCGATTGCATGCTGGCGCAAGTCGCTCAGCGCACTATCACTCAGGCGTGTCGTTTCTTTCGACTCAATTACGACTCGTCCAGACGTCGGCTTGTCAAGGCAGCCAATTATTTGCAAGAGTGTGCTTTTCCCACTGCCGCTCGCGCCGGTAATTGCGATAAACTCGCCCTTGCCAACACTCAGTGTAACACCACGCAGCGCGTCAACCGTCTGCTTGCCGAGCAAGTAGTGCTTTGATACATGCTGTACGGAAATAATTTCATCACCGATCGATCGAAGCCGGCGATTTGCATGAGAAGTTGTAATAGGCATGTTTCTCCGTTGCTCATAGCTATCAAGCGCTGCACGAGCAGAGGTAATATCGCCATCGAACAGAGAGATGAATTCTTTTATTTTATCGTCTGAGATAGTTGTCATTATGCTATTTATTTTGCCTAAGCTATACTAAAACTCATTATAGCAACAAATCGTTTACAATAATACTTAGTGGATAATTTATGAGATAATAAGAGAGGCAATGTCTATATTTGAAGCAGGAGCTAATATAGTCTCCAAAACGCTTATCGAAAATCCTCACATCTCCGAGCTGTACCTTTTTGGCTCGCAGGCAACGGGAAGAGACGATGATTTTTCTGACATCGACTTAACTGCCGTTACGCCATATCCGGCCTCTGCCGAAGCCTACACCCGTCAAAGTTTGTCGGATGAATTTGGCATTAACGCTGCATACACGATCACAAATAATGAATGTGAAATTGCTCGCACCTTTTGCCTAGCTGGTATGAGTCCGTTTCACAAAATCGACATCGGATTTTCGCTGCCCGATACGACTAATTTCTTTTCAAATTCACAGCTAATTTTTCGCAATGATCACGTACGCCCGCCACGCGAAAAACAAATTAAAAAATGGTCGGAACCACGCGCCGAGCACGATTATTTCGACGTGATGATGGGCTCGCTGCGCTACATCAAACATCGCCGCCGCAGTGAAAATTGGCAAGCCTACAAATGCTATCGCGGCTTTATTGAGCAGTTGGCACATGCGCGCGCAGCGGACGGCTCGCCACAAAACATCTACAAAACATTAGACTCGCAAAATAACGATGAGATTTTAGCACTATTTTTCATCGGCGACCTTCGCGAAAAAGAGCGAAAATATCACGAATTTATCAAAAATCTCGTTGAGAGTGAGGGGCTTTTGCCGGAGTTTAGCAGGGATTCATTGAAATGCTGGGAAGAATATTTAAATAGCTGAACGCCATATGGAAATACCTATCTAGTTCAATTCAAATGTGCTTTTCTATCTATCGTAGTTCCTCCGCAAAACTACTTTTACATGTTATATTCGACAAAGCATAACTGGCTTTAGTTGATGGAACTCGAAAAAAACAGCCCGCTACCAGAGGTAAACGAGCTGTTTCGCATCCGAATGGATGATAAATCCTTTGATGGTGACCTTACCGGGAATCGAACCCGGATTGCCAGGATGAAAACCTGGTGTCCTAACCGTTAGACGATAAGGCCGTAAGAGCGAATATATACTCTACACAACTGCTAAAACGCTGTTTCATTTTACCAGATAGCACCTCATAGCGCAAGCGCTCTGCCGCTAAACAAAACGTTACGGAGCGGTCTTTTTCGGCGGCTTTTCCAGCCGGCGAATCGGCAGTCGAAATCCGAAAGTACTGCCTTTTCCAAGCTCCGACTCAAAAATAAGCGAGCCGCCGTGCCCGTGTATCACTTTTTTCGCAAGATACAGACCGATACCCGTACCGTCTGGGCGCTGGCGGCGGGCATTTTCGGCGCGGAAAAATTTCGTGAAAAGCCGCTTTTGCGCGTCTTTTGGCACGCCCATACCATGGTCGACGACGCGCAGCACCACATCGCCATCTTCAATCGACAAACGCACGCGTACTGTATCGGCGTTCGGCGAATAATAAATCGCGTTATCAATCAAATTCATAATCACCTGGCGCAATTTATTCTCATCTAAATACAATAGCGGAAAGCGCGCAGGCTTACGGAACCTCACATTCACCTTGTGCGCCGACGCTACCTGGCTGACATTCGCAACCTCTTCAGCGACCAGAGATACTAGATCTGTCTGCACTCGATCAATAACAAACTTGCCCGTTTGTAGCCGGCTCACGTTCAGAAAATCGCTGATCAAATGCACCATGCGCTCGCTGCTCGTAAAGGCTTCTTGCAATAGCTGCCGCTGCGAGGTGCTGATTTCGCCCGCGTCACCGTCGAGCACCATGCTTAAATAACCTTTAACGCTTGTGAGCGGCGTGCGCAGCTGGTGGCTCGCCATACTCACAAATTCATCTTTTACCGTATCAAGAAACCGCAGCTGCTCGTTTGACCGGCGCAATTGTGCCGTCGCATCATTAACTTCATGCTCCAGAGTGCCAGCGAAGCGGCGAATTTCTTCCAAGCGAAAAATATTTAAGAGCGCTATTGATAATTGATCTGCCAGCACGCCAAACAAGGCTATATCCCGTTTACGATATTCGCGTTCATCTTTTCCTTCGCCAATTACTAAATAGCCAATCTCCTGTGTAGAGACGCAAAGCGGCAGGAGAACCGCGATACCGTGCATGCTAATTGTGCCATTCTGTTTGAGTTGCGTGATCGCATCGTACGCCATATGCGCCGTTAGTCGTTTACCGACGGCGTATGGTTTATACTGCGCATCTTTGAAAACAACGGCGACATAGCGCGGACGAAACATGTCAGAGAACGCCCGCAGATACGAATGAAGCAGCGTATCAAGGTCGGTCGACCGTACAGTTAGTCGCGTCAGAACGTTGACCACATGCTCTGCGCTATACTTGCGATGATAAAAAATGCGCTCCGCATACCGATCAAACATTCGGCGAAGCGGCTGAAATGCAAACGCCGCCGCCAGCACGAGAATCGTATTGAGAATAAACATGCCCGGCGATGGTTTTGACATTTGCGGCAAAAATACTTGCGACAATCCAAAAAACGCCGCACCATAGCAAGCTGCAAACGTCACAATTAAACTTGCGTATGTCACCGCCTGCACCAAAAATGATTTTACATGCAGCATGCGGAAGCGCGCCATGCTGTACAGCGTCGTACCCAGAAATATTACCGACGCAAGCGGGCCAATCCAAATCCACCGGTATTCGCCATAAAACGGCAGTACCAAATCAAACACAAACCCTGGAATACTCGTCGCGACAATGCCTCCCATATAATACAATCGGCGCACCCACATGCCCGATGAATAGTGCAGCCTCCGCCACAAATCTACACACATTGCAGCGAAAAAGTATGCGACAAACGGTACCGCAAACACGATATAGCCAATGCGGTTTATTTCTATCGTCCAACCGTCTGAGTCCAACGTTATCGTAGTGATGATAAAATTCGGATACAACGCGAGCAATACAGCAATGATCGTCGTTGTCACGATCGGCACAATCGCCGCGTAGCGCACAATCTTTCGCACGCGCGGATAGCATACGATGAAAAAAAGCAAAAGCGGCGCAAAACATGTCGCAGCAAAGTAAAATAACTTCGCGCCGAGTCTCATCATTGAGGTATTCGATCCATCCATAAATAGCGCCATACCAAACGACCATACTGCAAAACAAACGGCAATCAGACTAAACAGTACGTTCGCTGTTCGGCGCGTATTGCCATAGAGTGACAATCCTGCCAAAATCAGGTAGCAGATCGTCAATCCCACAAGCATTAGCACTATCACGATACTTTTATAGTACACGGTTTGAAAGAGCAGCGCTAGAGTTTGCGCGTGAAATATCCCGTGTAGACGCCGCTTGCAGTCACGCGTGCTTCGGTACGGTCAAGCGGGATTTTGCTTGCGTCAAGCATACCAGCCATGTCTGACAGGCTGCGGCGCCGGACTCTCACCGGCCAGCCCATCGCATCCGCTAAAAAGTTTTTATGCGGACGATTTTCGTTTGTACTGCAATTCACGAGCAAGCCGCCCGTACCAAGTGCACCATACGCCTCGCACAGCAACCGTCGATACGGTATATCCGGCACATATTCGCCTAAACCGGAGTTTTCAATCACAGCCGGAACACGTCCGCTCAAAATCTCTTTCAGGTCGAGCGGTTTTCCTAGTTTATTAAATAACTTCCTGCAGTGCAACTCAATTGGGCCACTCAATCCGCGCTGCTCTGCCATCTGCTGTGCGGCAGCAAGCGCGATTGGATCTTGATCAATCAAAACGACCCGCGGCGTCTTGCCATGCTCGTACAGTTGCTTTATCAATTCCAGCATTGGCAGCGCCGTGCCGCACCCCAAACTGACGATAATCGGCGAATGCCCGACTTCTTCGTCCGCAGCAAATTCTG
>CAJPSU010000069.1 GCA_905373345.1 Candidatus Saccharimonadota bacterium | reverse complement strand
AGCGATAGCTAAAGCATACGCCGAAGGCGGCGAAGCGGCGGTTAGGGCGCTCGTTGAGCCAAAAGAGTTGCGCAAGGAATTTACGATTGTAGCGGTGACGAAGAAGTCGCCGGATCAGATGGTGAATCAATCGAGTATTTCTATTGCTCCAAGCGCGGCAAAAGAAATTAGCGAATTTAGTACGGTCGGCACTGATGCGTATCAGAAATATTTGACAGTTACTGCGACAACGACTGATGGCATATCGCCAGATACCGCCAAAGGGTCGCTCGAAAAATCTGGTTTTCATGCAATGACGGCGAGAGATGCGCAGCAGATGCTGTTCCAGTTTGTTAACATTCTTCAGACAATTGTCTTAAGCTTCGGTGTGCTCGCTCTGATTGTGAGTGTGTTTGGGATTGTGAATACGCAGTATATTTCAGTACTGGAACGCACGCAGCAAATCGGGCTGATGAAAGCGCTCGGCGCGAGCCGCCGCGATATCGGCAAATTGTTCCGTTACGAATCGGCGTGGATCGGTTTCTTCGGCGGCGCAGTCGGTATTTTGCTTGCGTGGATAACGGGCGCGGCGCTTAATCCGGCTATCAGTAATGCTATTGGTCTTGGCAAAAATCACTTGCTTATTTTCACGCCGAGCGCCGGCATCATCGTGTTAGTATTATTGGTTGTGGTGGCGATGCTTGCTGGATTTCTCCCGAGTCGCAAAGCAGCGAAACTTGACCCGATAGAAGCACTGAGGACAGAGTAGGAGGAAAGCGATGATTGAATTACAACAGGTTACGAAAACATACGGCAAAAAGCACAATGTATTCACGGCGCTGCATGATATTACGCTAGCGATTCCTGATGGCGCGAGTGTAGCGATTCTCGGTAAATCCGGCAGCGGCAAGTCGACGCTGATGCACGCCATGAGCGGGCTTGATCGTCCGCAAAAAGGCCGCGTGTTTGTCGG
Organism: Candidatus Saccharimonadota bacterium; assembly: GCA_905373345.1. GTDB lineage: Bacteria > Patescibacteriota > Saccharimonadia > Saccharimonadales > Saccharimonadaceae > Saccharimonas. Next base: position 3,499 of record CAJPSU010000069.1, on the reverse strand, counting down.
TGGGCGTAATATTTTGAAGCTAAAACCACGGCAGGTTGATCAATTCCGTGCAAACGAAATTGGTTTTATCTTTCAGAGCTTCTTTGTAGAGGGTAATGAGAGTGTATTTGATAACGTGAGCCTGCCGCTCGAAATCGCGCATGTGCCGTATGGCGAACGGGCGGGTAAAATTGATGCGGCGCTGCGGGCGGTTGATTTGTATGAAAAACGAAAGAGCCGCGCACGCGATTTGTCGGGCGGGCAAAAGCAGCGATTGGCGATTGCGCGTGCGATTGTGAATGAGCCGCAGATTATTTTTGCCGACGAGCCGACGGGAAATCTGGACAGCGAAACCGGCGCGCGTGTTGAGAAGCTGCTATTTGGCTACAATAAAACGAAAGGCGTGACGCTTGTGATTGTTACGCATGATAATGATTTGGCGAACAAATGCGATTACCAGATTAGAATCAAAGACGGTCGTATTCAGCATTCAACGGTGCCGGCGGGCGGAGCGAAAGAAACCAAACCTGTGCCGAAAAAGGTACGCGTAGCACGAAATTACGTTTAATAGCATAGCGTATTACATAATAGCAGCAGACAGAGTATCTTTTGTCTGCTGCTATTACGCGTTGCAGTATTTTTTTAAGGTTTCTTTCATGATGAGTTCATATAGTAACGTGCATGAAAACTGCCGCTATCAATTACACAGCCGCGCTTGCGGCGCAATCAAAATATAGCACAACGCCGCTTCGCGCGCTTAACCCGCGTACGCTAACGGTTGATATTGTCCTGCCCGTACTTAACGAGGCGTATATTCTGGAAGAATCGGTGCGTACGCTATGTATGTATATGGAAGATAATTTGCCGTATCATTATCAAATTATTATCGCCGATAATGGCAGTACGGACGGTACGCGCCGGGTGGCGGCGATGCTCGCCGAGCACTTCCCTGCCGTCCGCGTTGTCTGCTTGCCAGAGAAAGGCCGCGGGCGGGCGCTTAAACAGGCGTGGCTGCAAAGCCGCGCTGACATTGTTAGCTATATGGACATCGATTTGTCAACGAATTTAGATGCATTCGTGCCGATGATCACGCCGCTCGTGACTGGCGATGCAGCGATTGCAGTAGGAAGCCGGCTGATGGAAGAATCGCAGACAACGCGCGGGCTAAAACGCGATATTATTTCGCGCTGCTACAATCGGCTGATCCGCTGGACGATGCGTACAAAATTTGTCGACGCGCAGTGCGGGTTCAAGGCGATGCGCCGTGATGTTGCGCAACAATTACTACCGCACGTAAAAGATACAGCGTGGTTTTTTGACACTGAGTTGCTTATAAAGGCAGAATATGAAGGTTACATGATTCATGAAGAACCGGTCGAATGGATTGAGGATACTGATTCGCGCGTTCATATTGTGAAAACGGCAGTTGAAGATATCAAAGGTTTGTCGCGCGTGCGCGGCGAGTATGGTCGTGTGGCACTGTTTGAGGCGGCGGGCTTTGGCGGTTTATTGCTTATAACGGCAGCGCTGTACCTATGGAATATAACGATCAACGGCATGGCGAATAGCTATTATGCTGCCGCTGCACAAGCGGCGAGTGTGAATTGGACGGCGTGGCTGTTTGGTAGTCTGGACGCAGCGAATTTCATGAGCGTTGACAAGCCGCCCGTCAGCACGATGATTATGGGATTGTTCGGCCGCGTGTTTGGTTTTTCGTCGTGGAGTATGCTGTTGCCGCATGCGTTGGCAGGTGTAGCAACGGTGGTGTTGGTGTATATGGCGGTGCGGCGCTGGTATGGCGTGAAATCGGCGTTGATCGCTGGTGCGGTGATGGCGCTTACGCCGGCGGCTGCGCTGATGTTTCGATTTAATAACCCCGATAGTTTCTTGACGTTGTTTTTGACGGCGAGCGCATATGCATTTTTGCGTGCGTTTGATAGTAAAAAATCGGCGCTGTGGCTGAGCGTAGCCGGGTTGCTCGCGGGGTTTGCTTTTAACACGAAAATGCTTCAGGGCTTGCTGGTGCTGCCTGTCATGGCGGTGTTGTATATAGCGTGCGCGAAGCCGGCGGTTATGACGCGCGTGTGGCATTTGAGTGTTGCCGGTATCGCGACGGTGGCGTCAACATTGTGGTGGAGCGTGCTCGTGTGGTTGATGCCGGCAGCATACCGTCCATGGATAGGCAGTACGAATAACAATAATATCTGGAGTTTAATATTTGGCTACAACGGCTTTGGACGTTTGTTCGGCGGACACGGAGGTGCGCCTGGCGGTGCAGCCGGCGGACCAGGCGGTGTTGGTTTTGGCGGCGAGACGGGCGTGCTGCGCATCTTCAACGAGAGCTTTGGTCCGAATATTGTGTGGCTGATTCCAGCGGCGCTGATTGGCGGTGGATTGGTCATCTGGTTATTACGCCGTGTACCGCGTGATAATAAAGAGCGTGCCGGTGTGCTCTTGTGGCTAGGGTGGCTGTTTATTCACATTGTGGTGTTTAGCATGACAAGCGGCACAATTCACCCGTACTATGTCGTGGCGATGGCGCCGGCGGTAGCGGCACTCGTTGGAATTGGTGCGCCGTATATCTGGAAAGCCTATACGCGCCGTACGCATGTTTGGTGGATCGTGCCGCTAACAATCGCGACAACGACAATCACGAGCGTCATTATGCTTGGCTATCGCAATGATTGGACAATACTTACGTGGCTTGTCGGCGTAGCAGGAGTTGCCGCTACGGGCATAACGGTCATATTACCTCCGCGCATTTCAACGCGGCTGCGGCGAATGGCGCTCGCCTGCGCAGTAATTTCGGCGTGTACCGCTCCAATTGCGTATAGTGTTTCAACGGTTATGGCGGCACATAGCGGTAGTATTCCAACGGCTGGACCAAACGCAAGCGCGATGAATAATACAAACAACGAAACTGCCTTTGCCGAGGCGGCGCTCGTAAAATTTCTGCTTGCGAATCAGCGGGGCGCAACGTGGATTGCGGCAGTTGATAGTGCAAATACGTCGGCGCCGATTCAGTTGTCAATCAAGCAGCCGGTTATGGCAATTGGCGGATTTAACGGCAGCGATTCAGCGCTCACGCTTCAGTCGTTCAGGCAACTCGTCGCTACCAGCAAAGTACGCTACTACGTTGTGGATAACAGCGGTCGTGGCGGCGGATCAGGCGGAAATTCTGACATCGCGCAGTGGGCGACATCGTCGGGCGTAAAAATTGAGTATGGCGGCACGCAGTACGCAGTATATGATCTAAAAAACGCGGCGTTATAGCAAATGAGCTTGCTTAAAAAATAAAACACGATGCTTCTATTGCACAAAAATATCGCGTAAGTCAAATATAATAGAGACGGATTAGCGTAGGCATTGTTTAAGCTTTATCCAAGTAACCTGCGCCATACTGTTACCCATAACGAAAGGAGACGTATATGAAACAAATCCAACCAATTGCCCTAACGAACGACGAGGCGCTTGTACTGCAGCAAATCACTGAAAACGGCGAAGACGACGTGATCGGCTT
>CAJPSU010000068.1 GCA_905373345.1 Candidatus Saccharimonadota bacterium | reverse complement strand
CTTATCGGAGCGAACGGCGCGGGAAAAACGACGTTGTTCAAATTACTCATGGGGCTGCTAATGCCTACTGCCGGAAAAATTCAGATTTTTGGTACAGATGTTGGCGAGCATAGAGATGAGGTGCTGAAATGCATCGGTAGCATTATAGAGACGCCGGTGTTCTACGATCATTTATCGGCGCGTGAAAATTTAGAAATCCATTTGGAGTATATGGGAACTAACGGAGACATCCCCGCGACCTTAGCGATGGTTGGTCTTGAATTAGCTAATAATCAGCCCGTATCGAAGTTCTCGTTGGGTATGCGCCAAAGACTTGGCATCGCACGGGCGTTAATCCATAAACCCAAGCTGCTTATTCTCGACGAACCGATCAACGGTCTTGACCCAATGGGTATTCGCGAGATGCGAGAGCTGTTTTTGACGCTCAAAACAGAGCATCATATGACGATACTCGTGTCGAGCCACATCCTCGGAGAGATTGAACTGACCGCAGACACTGTTGGTGTTTTGGTAAATGGAGTGATCGCTCAGGAAGTTGCGCCGTCTGTCGTCAAGAAACAATATCCTAATGGTCTGGAAGATTACTTTTTCAACATTATGGCAGGAGGAAAGCAAGATGCTTAGATTAATGAAACTAGAATTTAGGCGCAACAAAATAAAAACATATATAATCGCGAGTGCTGTTGCTGGCGTAATGATGACGGGATTTTTATTTCTGCTTGCTTATGCGCCGCGGATTGACCACGACGCCGATCTGCGAATGTTTGCGGGATACAATAATCTGATTTCATTATTCTTTATGGTAGATATGGCTGTGTTTGCGACGCTTTCCGGCACGATGTACGCGCGGTTTATCATTGAAGAGTATAAGGAAAAACGTGCGATTCTATTGTTCTCGTATCCTGTTAAGCGAGATAGGATTATGCTCGCGAAGCTAGTTGCCGTCTTTCTGTTCACTGTTATTGCTATGATGCTAAGTAGCTTGCTGGCGTTTGGAGTATTTAGCGTGTCGGAAACGATCGCACCGCTGGTAGATGAATCGTTGTCGCTACACACGCTTTTACGAGCGCTCAAAATAGCTATAACTATGGCGATCATTGCTGCCGAGATTGGAATTATGGCGGTGGGAATTGGATTTATTAAAAAATCTGTTCCAACGACGATTTTGTCTGCCGTCGCGTTATCTTCGTTTTTCTGTAACGTTATGTTTAATATGACGAGTGACGCGAACAAAAGCGATGCGGCTGCTACCATCTTTATGCTGGTCACGACACTTGCAGGAGTGATCGTATCAGCGATACTTATGAAAACAGTAAATACTATGGAGGTTGAATAATATGGAAAATCTTGTCGATAATTTGTTAGAAAAATTATTTGGTAATATCGGTTTACAGATCAATGTCATTGCAAGCATTGTACTGTTAGTGACTGGACTCGTTGTTCTCGTGTTTAGCAAGAAAAGCGGATCAAAAAGGCAGAAAACTATCGCCCTGATTTTGGTAGGAGTCGGCTGCGTGGGGCTCTTAAGGGGTGCTATTTGGTTAGTGCTGTAGAGGACGTTATTAGTAGCGAGAAAGAAGATTGTTCACATGGTTAACTGAGCAAGTACGCTAAGGCGGCAAGTGATTGGGTTAGCGCGGCTTTTATGGTATAAATAAAAACCATGAACGCTGTGATAAACAACATTCGCGTGGCACTTATCGCATTTCGTGATGGCGATAAGATTTTGCTGAATCGCCGCGCCGATACGAACGGTACAATGTGGGAGTTTATCGGCGGCGGCATTGAGGCGGGCGAGACGCCGCGCGAAGCGATTCGGCGTGAAATTGCAGAAGAGGTAAATTATACACTGTCTACGGATGATAGTCTGCAGTTTGTTGATGAACTACGTATCACATACGGTGACGCGCAAGCGGCTGTTTATTGTTTCACTGCGCAATTGCCAGGGCTTGATAAGTTTTCAGACAGCGACGAGGTGTTTGTGCGCGATCTTGCATTGTTTAGCCGCGACGAAGCGCTTGAACTGGAATTATTGCCGATGACACGGATGATTTTGGAAAACGGTATTGTGTAATTAAGGAAAAAGTGGGTATTGCGTATGAAAACTGAAAATATTGACGGCGCTAGCAAAACAAAACTGCTCATCGCGACGAGTAACCGTGCAAAATTGGCTGATTTTAAGCTGTATTTGAGCGATGATTATACTGTGCTTGGTATTGATGATATTGGTATAAAACTGGAAATTCCTGAAGGAATTGACTCGATTGAAGACAATGCGATCGTTAAAGCGCGGGCGTATGCGGTAAAGACCGGATTGATGTGCCTAGGCGATGACACGGGATTTTTTATCAAAGAACTGAATGGCGAACCGGGCGTGGCGCTGCGCCGTTGGGGCGGAGAACTACCGGAAGAAACGACTGGCGAGGAATTCTGGGATTATTTGCAGCAGAAAATGAGGGGGCTGAAAAATCTTGATTGTTATTTCAAGCAGTGCATCGCGATTGCATCGCCGAGCGGCGAGATCAGGGTAGTGCATAATGTGAATAATGGCGTGCTGAATCGGGTAAAATTACAACAGCCATATAATGGAACGGATTATCCGCTAGCGGCGGTGTTTGAGTCGCGCGATCGAAAAAAGACGTGGGATGAGATGAGCGACGACGAAAAGCGTGCGTTTGACAAAGACTTTATTCGAAAGTTGAAGCAAACGATAGCAGCGTTATCATAAATAATCTTGTGTGTTTGTGTGAAAGCTTAAAAAGCTGTAATATGTAGTGACATGAGTGCTGTACACGGAATCATAACGCATCAAACGAAGCGCCCGATAGACTATCTGTATAGGTTGTCGCTTAAGGCGCTGATTACGAATACTAATGGTGATATTTTGGTCGTGAAGGAGACGGGGCGCCACCACTATGATTTACCAGGTGGCGGTATGGATCACGGCGAAGATTTTTACCAGGCGCTAGCGCGAGAATTAGCAGAAGAGGTAAGTCTAAGCGGCAAATTCTCGTACCAAATTATTGATATTGATCAGCCAGCATATCTGGCGGAACATAATTTTTGGCAAGTACGATTGGTTTTCGCTGTGTCGCAATCTTGCGGGCACTATGCACCAGGCATTGATGGCGACGAAATTGCATGGCTACCGCTTAATTATTTCGAACGGTCAAAACACGAGGTAGAGCGGCGGATTGTTAGGTATTGGCATGCGGCGTTCAAGAAACAAGTTGCTGTGCAAAGACGTAGATAATAAGCAGTTTTTACAGCTTGCTTGTAAATAATAGTATCTTACGATTTATATTAAAATAATAGGTGTTTTTCGCGGCGGTTATTGTGAGGAGGTATTTATCCATTCTGTTACAATAATCATATGGACATTGCTGCAGTTGATCAAACTTTGCGCCAGTTAGCGGTCGGCGACGAAAAATATGCGGCGTTTCAGCGACGAATCGTTAATACAAATAAGCGCGTGTACGGCGTGCGCACACCGGCGCTCCGGCATCTAGCAAAGCAGCTGGTACGCTATGGGATCGGTGCGGCTGGAGGTGATGGCAATAATGAAACGCCGCCGCTGAACGCTGCTGCTATACGAATATTTTTACGCGAGCTTGACGAGACGGTTTACGAACAGGTGCTGCTGGGCGGCTTGCTTATCAATTATACGAAAATGAATGACGAAACGATGATTGATTTGATACGCTGCTATTTGCCGCTGGTTGATAGTTGGGCAGAAATTGATACTTTTGTTGAGCGCCGCGCGCGGTTTCGGGCAGATGCTTGGTGGAATTTTGCATGCGAGAATCTTCATCAGGACGGCGAGTTTTTCGTCCGTTATGGCGTGATTATGCTGATGAGTAATTTTTTGACGCTGGACAGTATGAGCCGCGTGTTTACTGAGTTGCGAACTATCACGCATGACGGTTATTATGTCAAAATGGCGATAGCATGGCTGTATGCTGAAGCGGCGCTGGTTAGTTTCGACCAGACAATGAACGAACTGCGCAACACACGAATTGACGTATGGATCAAAAAGAAAGCGCTGCAAAAAATGAAAGAATCGCGCCGGTTTACGCCGGAGCAGCAAGCAATAATTGCCAAAGAAAGGGTTCGGGCGTTGACGTGATGATGGACTCGCCGTCAACGGTTGATCCAGCGCAGTTAAAGGAATTGGGATTATGAGCTCAATGTATGATCGACACGAAGTTAGTGTAAAAGTAGCGCTGTATAACAGCGACGGCAAGCGTGTGCTGCTGATGTATTATCCGCACGATGATGGCTTTGGCTTGCCGGGCGGGCATATTGACGCTGGCGAAACGCCTGACGTGGCATTAGAACGGGAGCTGCGCGAGGAGCTGGGTATCGCGGTTGACGCTACTCCAGCGGACTTTTATGTGCGCTACCCGCAGGACAATACCGTCAAAGATCATAAAATTATTCTTAGTTATACGG
>CAJPSU010000067.1 GCA_905373345.1 Candidatus Saccharimonadota bacterium | reverse complement strand
GCGTTAATTATGCAAACGGGCTCAATGCCAATACATGCAACCAGCAGCTGCGCATTAATGGTCCCGTGCTTGCGCGCGAGCTTCAATTGCGACGGACATTCGGCAGCGACAGACGCGGAGCGGGAGATGTTGATGGTTACAACGACCCTGCCGAAATTATCAACATGCGCGCCGACGCATACCTTTGGGCGGCAAACTATATCTCCAACACGACAGGTAACATCACAACAGACTACACAATTGAATTGCCGCCGCGATATTAAATTAAGAGGCAAATAGCGGCTCCACTTACCGTAAGCCGTAACAGCTAGAGACCAGCAACACCGCTCAGCCGATGAGGACCGCTCTCAAACGCACGTTTTGCTAGTGGGATTGTATTACCGCCACAATTTCGCGCAGCGTGCGTGCGCGAATCGCGTGTCCAGTCGAGAGCGGGCGCACGGTAATATATGAATTTGTACGCGCAAGGGCAGTAAAGTTGCGCGCTACTAACAGCGGGTCAAGCCGTCCGTAGATGATTGTTGTCGGAATCGTTATGTGCCGCAATAGTCGCCCCGTCCGCTGGCTTATAATACCCGCTCGCAGCGTATTCTCAAATCCTGTAAACGTACTCTTCGATAACTGCGTGCGCGAAAAACCGAGTGCGCCTAATCTGTCGCCCAGCTCATAGCCTGCTACTACCAAGTCGGGCGTTTTCAATACTTGGCGGTAAACGCTACGCAATAATTTATCTTGACGCAGCCAATCGCGCCGACTACCCGTTTCATCGCGGTAAATCGGCGGCGACACGAGCACCTCCTGCCGTACAATCCCGCGGTACATATGCGAAAACTCCGTCGCCACTAACGCGCCGAACGAATGTCCAATCAGTACAACAGGACCAGATAATCCTGCTGCCACACAGGTCGTAAGCACATGCCGCGCCTGTTCCGATGCGCGATAGATTGATTCGTCATGCGGCTGCGGCGATTCACCATGACCAAGCAAATCCACCACGATATAATTACTCTGCTTCGGCAGCTGCGCAAGTAACGGCTGCCACAGCGCACCCGTATCCGCGAGCCCGTGGATCAGTACGTACGTTGTCGCGAACGGACGCCGCAACCGCTTGTATCGCACCGATAGGCGATAGGGAATACGCAGCCACCGGTGAACAATCCTATCCCGCCAGCCGTTACACGCACTAGTTACCTTCGTCAAGTTCTTTCAGCCGTTCAACGCGATCCTCAGTCGACGGATGCGTCGAAAAGAGTGCCGCCAGTCCTTGCATTGAAAACATATTCGCAAACATGAGATGCGCCGACGCTTCCTGCGCAGGCGACGCGCCGATCGGCGGCTGCGAATATTTCCAATCTTCAAGCTTGCGGAGCGCTCGTGCAAGCGGCTCGCCCGTGCCAAGCACATCGCGACTATGTTCATCTGCTAGATACTCGCGGCTGCGCGATACCGCCATCTGAATCATCATCGCGGCAATCGGCGCCAGTATCGCCATTAAAATCATCGCAAGCGGGTTTGCGTCCTCATCGTCCGAGCCACCAAAGAAAAATGCAAATTGTGCCAAGTAACTAATTGCACCCGCCACCGTTGCGACAACTGTCGACACGAGCATATCGCGGTTCTTCACATGTCCTAGCTCATGCGCTAATACCGCCTCAAGCTCGTCGTCTTCTAGAATTTCCATAATACCCGACGTTACCGCCACTGCCGCATGCTTCGGCGAGCGTCCTGTTGCGAAGGCATTTGGAATCGGTGTGTCAACATAATATAACTTCGGCATTGGCAGGTTATCAAGAGCAACGAGTCGCTGCACAATCCGCTCAACCTGCGGATACCGATCGCCAAGCGGCTGAGCGCCTTGCATCTTCAGTACGATTGAATCGCTAAAGAAATACGTCACAACGTTCGAAACCGCCGCAACCCCAAGCGCCAGCAGCATGCCGGACCGACCGCCAATCATATAGCCGACCGCCATAAATAGCGCCGTCAGCACTGTCATCAAAAGAGTTGTTTTGAAAATCTGTCGCATACTTCTTATTATATCCGACAACCTTAAAAATAGCTAAAAATGCGCACTGTCGGTTCAGCTCCTCAGCCAAAACACAACCACATTAATTGGTCTTTGGGCTCAGCAACCTAAAACGACACCATGAGAAAGCTCTTATGGATAAACGTATACTAACACACCAACTACAAGACTTATGTAAAGAATGGATGGCTAGAGCCAACCATTCTGAACTATTTAAAGACCTGCTAACATACCTAAGGTTTACGCTTGTTCCATGTTAGTTGACTGTACCGGGGTTAATATAAGTATTGACATTATTAACATAATATGCTACTATTATTACTCATGACACAGACGCTTGTAAGGAACCCTGAAAAAACAGATCAACCCTCGAAACCCTCATCTGCGACGAGACAAAAATTGGGTAAATTTAGTTTTAGTATCGTAGCAGCTCAAGTCGGGCGTGATATCGGAAACTCAAAAGGCTATATCAAAGACGTTAATGATCTTAGAGCGCGTGCACCGCAGAAAACGCAGGAAACCATTACAAAAGATTCTATGTGCATATTAGGAAAAGCCGCGCTTGAAATTGCCCAGATCTATGAACAGCGTGCTGAAACCACTGGATCCAGCTTGGACGATAGGCGCGCTCACATTGCGGAATTCATTAGTGCCTATGAGTATAAGATGGTAGAGGATATTAAAGAAAGAGATCGTAAAAAGAGGGAAGTAAAAGGCAGAAAGTCTCTCGCGACACGTGAGAAGTATGCCAGGTACAACCATGCACTTCGAGAGTTCATTAACGACTGGGGAAGCAGGCTTACTCAAGATGAACTAATACAGTACATGTTCAGTTACCATCCTCGGCGCGCCTTGCTGCAGAAAAATCCAACTGCAAGACGTGAATGGCTAGAAACTACGAAGGCGGATATTGAAGGTGTAAAAATTGAGATGGGTTTTGAGCTTGCCATCGACAGGACTAACATAAGTTGGTACCCCGCGACACCTATACAGGATGCCAAAGGTGTTGATTACATTGTTAATGGGGTGCCGATAGATCTGAAGCGATCCTACTTCAGCGCCCAAGAAGCCCAGTACTATAATAATCTCTATGGTCGCAGCAAAGTAGCCGTCTGTCCAGACATTAAACCAGAGGACTTCGTTGATCCAAAAACAGGTAAGACAATGCTTATACTGCAGAACCCAAAAGCAGTTGTGCCTCGGGTTGAACAATCTCTAAGAAATAGCGGCGTAATCTAGACGAGCTAATCCTTGGTGTGGTAGGATAGCTGGATTATGCCAAACGAGAAATACCTTAACCCTAGTACCGTATCAATACCCAACTCTGAAAGCTTTAGTATCCTCATGGGAGTTGTTGATAGTATTGGTACGGGAAAGTATACAAAGGTATTCGATTCTATAGAGTTATCAGGTAGAAAGGCTATACTATCAGATTCTATAGGCTCTATAGAGCTAGTAGCTAAAGAAGATACACCGTCAGATCTTATAGAGCCTATAGAACTATTGGATAAAGAAGCTATACTATCAAAGGTTCTAGGTGCCTTAGGGAATATCGCAGTACAATGGTCAGAGTATCGTAGGCTCCCTGATGGTACCGGCAGCGAAGCAGTTGGCGTTAGTAGAAATGGCGATGTTGTTATTGCAGTATTTGAGGATAAAGGCAATACGACAATTTCAGTGGTTGATGCATCATTCCTTGGCGGGGATGATGATAACGACAGCAGCAATGACTGTAGCGATGATGATTCCGAGTAGGGTTGTTTGTGTTTGTTGATTGAACCTATTTATTCATCTATATAAACCTATAGACTAGACGCTACCGGCGACCAGCCGATGCCAGCACAACAACTGCCCAACCTTGAATCCTCTACAGCAACCCGATATACTACTAATAAAGACATAAGCACTAACAAAACGAGGGGGCGCTACGACTCAATCCATTAACCGGTTTTGGCATCGTCGGCTGAGCGAAGCGATTATGATTATAAGCGGCGCTATCGTCGGGCTATGCGTGTGGTCTTATATTACCGGGGCAGACGCTACAAACGAGCGGTTATTTGTACCAATAATACCAGGTATTTTCGCAGCAGCAGCATTTATTGCTGCTGCAGTATCCTACGCCATAGCGCCATACCATAAGCTCGCTATGTCGTGCTGGCTAAATTACGCGCTCTGCTGCGTAACGACAGCTGTGCTCGTCGTCGCAACAGGCGGCGTTCATTCGCCGTTTATGAGTTTGCTCGTCATGCTTGCGCCGATTGCCGGCGTGCTTGGTAGGCAAATGGTCGCGCTCTTCGGCGTGCTCACCATTGCATTTGCCGCACAGCAAATTATTATGGAAAGCACGCCTGTCGCGCAATCGCTGCCAATCATCGCTATACTTGCTATTGGCTGCTGCGGTCGTTTGTGCTGCTGGTACCGGCTGTGCGG
>CAJPSU010000066.1 GCA_905373345.1 Candidatus Saccharimonadota bacterium | reverse complement strand
CGCCACTATCCCGATAGCGGTTGCTTTGGTATGCTCAATAGCGTAATTATATCCTGCGATGAGAGCGCCGCCGACACCTTGATTTGTTTTGTTGTCAACGACAATCAGTCGATCATTTTGCTTTTTTAATTTATTTAGAACGCCAATGGTGTCATCAGTGCTGGCATCATTAACGGCTATAACATGGTCAATGTACTTTGGTAGTTTCTTGATCGTTTGAGTGATCATTTTTTCTTCATTATAACAAGGTATAACAACTGCGGTCTCTAATTTTCTGTACATACCTCTCATTATACTATAAATATGGTATTATGGGTTAGTTGGTTGGTATGAAAAAGTTTGTTATACAGATGCTTTTATTTGGCATTGTCGGTGTGACGACGCTGGCGGTTGATACATTAGTTACCTCCATATTGTACTATATAGCTAAAATACCAGCTTTTATGGCGAGCGGCATTGGTTTCTTATCGGGGTTTTGTGTTAATTTTCCTATGAACAGGAAACGAGTTTTTAATCACAGCGAAGACGATCGATTTTCATTAAAATCACAAATTTGCTTATATGCTTTGCTAAGTTTTTTTAATTTGATGGCGACCTCTACGGCTGTTGATTTATTAGTAAAAATGAATATCCTAGAGATTCAATGGGCAAAGATTGTCACGACCATTGTATTTGCTGTTTGGAATTTTTTGGTCTTTAAGCTATTTATTTTTTCAAAGAAAGTATCGCACGAAGAGAAGCAGGATGTGTAATACTCTAATAAATAGACTGCATGACCGTAGGTTATATATAATAGCTTATATTGTAGCTACTTTTCTCGGTGTTGTATTCAATCAAGCCTTAATTTTGATAATGGCTGCGACAGTTACCGCGATAGTATTTCTGCCGACTAGAAGACTAGGTCTTATGGGTCGACTATTTGTTACTCTTTCGGTTTACATAAGTATTAATACTTTGTTGGCTTTTGTACCATGGGTACTCAAGGTGCCGATGTCAATATGGCTCTTTGCCTGGACTGTCGGTGTATTTAATCTAGGTCTTGTTGTATTTTGTCGTTTCACTCCTCCCAGCAGTTGGTTCCCATTAAGCGAGATTATTAGTTCTCTAGTGAGCCTTACTGTATTCATCCTAATGCTGACGCAATCTTTTTCTAGTTTTCAGAGCGCCGATCTTTTAAGAGTGGCTAACGGCTCAGGGGTAGATAATATATCTCATCTTAGTTTTATAGACACCGTCGAGAGACAAAAGGGCTATGTCTATGGTTCAAGAGGTAACCAGTTGCCGATTAACTCTATGCTAGGTTCTGCTGCCAACAATTACCCTCAGGGCTATCATATAAATGCTTGGGTTTTTAATGAGGCTGTACAACCATTTATGAGTAGGTTTACTGACATTAATAAAAAGCTAGTTAGATTTTTATTATATTCGATAATTAACTATGCATTTTTAGTGTTTGCGTTTATCTTTCTGGCAACGAAACTGGTTAAATTAGATAATAAGAAAAAGCCATGGATGTCAGCTATTATTGTTACCTCCTGTACGATATACACATTATTAGGTTTGATGTTTTCTGCGTTTACTGACGGTTTCATGCCACAAATTATGAGTCTCCATTTGCTGCTTTCGGTTATAGCCTTACTATTTTTATATTGCAAGGAAAGCGATATTACACAAAAGTATACCTACGGGCTATTAGCAACCTTTTCTGTTATTGGTGTTGGTCTATCCTATTTTTTCCTACTTCCAGTTGCGTTGGGTATATTTATCTTTACTTTAGCGGCTGATTATTTTTGTAGTAATCAAAAAGTAAAGTTGTCAAAACTTTTGCTGAGCAGTCTTTTGTTTATTGTCAGTTTTAGCGTTGTACAGGGGGCTCTTTATGTATTACTTGAGAGGGTGACATCAGATAAAATTAATGATCAGGGTGGGGTGTTGGTTTTTGATGTATTCTACGTGCTAAGTTTGGCGATGTTTGCTATGGCATATTTGTGGCATAATCATAAGAAGCGAACAGTTAATCCACTAACTATTGGGCTAGTTGTGTCATTAGTATTTTCTCTGGTGTTATTTATATTTCAAAAAATGACCAATGGTGAAGTTGGCTATTATTATCATAAATCTGTATTAAGTTTACTTCTATTGACTAGCTTGGTTATGATAATGCTAACTATGTCGCTTATAGATAAAGCACAATCAAGTGGCGTCAAGATTTTAATGATTATAGGCATTATAATGATGGCCTTTTCAAACGGGGTTGGTGTGTTTGGAGTTTATTTGCAGGGTAAGGTAAAGGCGGCGTTTACTGCACCAGAGTTATTTGACCATGCGATTACTATAGCTGAGAATCCAATCTGTCGAGAAAAGTCTACGGCTATACTTTCGGTCGGAAGTGATCGGAAAACTGATGGTGATATATTTTTTAATAGATCTATGATGACTCTGACTGGACAGTCTACTGCTACACAGGAGATAATTTCCAGGTGGTCAACTCCTAATGCTGATATACATAGTGCAAAGCAGGTTATAGCTAAGACTTTGCTCGAGAATAGAAATATAACCCCAGAATCTCGTCTCCTGATTTTGACGCGTAGTGACGACATAAAGTCTATATTTATTGAGGTTTTAGGCAGTGAAAGAGTATTATTTGCTGACCCCAGCAACGTATCAAAGGATAGCTTGAATGGGATATGCAGCAGATTGCGAGGCATGTTTTAGCTTGATTGACAATCTACACTAACTAGATACTTGCCATAACCAGATTTTTTGAGTGGTTCAGCGAGTGTGTCAAGCTGCTCTCGACTGATCCAACCGTTTTTAAAGGCAGTTTTTTCCGGACTACCAATGATGCGGCCAGCTCGTTTTTGGATGACACGAACAAAATCAGAGGAATCGGTCAGACTGTCGATCGTCCCAGTGTCTAGCCAAACATCACCGTTGTCTAGGGTCTGAACCTGTAATTTGCCGCGGCGGAGATATTCGGCATTAATAGAGGTGATTTCTAACTCACCACGGTCAGATGGTTCGACATTTTTGGTGATTTCGACTACATCATTGTCGTAGAAGTATAGACCAACAACGGCAAAGTTTGACTTTGGCTCGGTTGGTTTTTCTTCGATGGAGATAGCTTGGTTTTGCTCATCAAACTCGACAACACCGTATCGTTCTGGGTCTGTTGTTCAATAGATTTTCTAGGTCTAATATACATTCATTGAGCCGTAAGCTTTTTGAAGTCAGTGCTTTTAGGATAAAAATCTCTAATTAGCCCATTAAAGTTTTCATTCCTGCCGCGCTGACTGGATTTATACGGGTCAGCAAAGTAAATATCTGCAGCCAGCGTTTTCTCAAGTGGCACGGCCAGCTGCTAAACTCAGCCCCCATTGCCGTAAGTAATGGTGGCAACATTACTTTTGCCAAAGACTCTTTCAATATCCACCTTGGTTTGTTTGGTAATACTGGCGGCATTGTAGCCAATAACTAAACTAATAGAGCCTAATCCGGACTTACGCTCGGTATGGGTTAATAGTCTATCCTCAATAAAGCTATTAACCTTACGAGAGATAGTACTGGTTGAGCGTCCAAGTGACTTGGCAATGGCAGTGTATGATTCACCATTCTTTAACCTATTCTCGATAACTATACGTTCATCGCAGCAAAGTTGCATATACTTGTTGTTAGACGCGTTTCTAACGTCCTTTACGGTTAATTGACTTTCCAAAAATCCATTAAACCACGGGACTAAAATTGAAACGCGTCTTTATTGAGCTTATCCTTTGCGGTTGAGGTGTTAATGGAGGGGTTCTGTTGCTTTTTATATCTATGATGGTATAATTTTGGTACACATGAAGCTTTTAGGCGACCTTAAGCATACTGTTCTTGATAAACGCAACCGACCATTTTTGCTCATCTTTGTAGTATGTACGGCGGTGTTTTTTATCATGTCATTGAAAACTGTTTTTCGCGATGATGATATCTGGTTTGCAGCAAAGACGGTTGAGTTTAGCTTGTTTGACTGGATTATCTATCGTTGGAGCAGCTGGAGCAGCCGAGTTTTTCCAGAGATGATGCTTTGGCTACTGGCACCTCGACCAGCTATTTGGGTACTGTTAAATACTGTTGCGTATATGGTCGGCACTGTTTATCTTTTTAAATTTTACCGCTCAATCCGTACAGTAAATAATCATAAAACTGATATAGCGGCATTTACAGCTAGCTGTGCATTTGTATGGTTACTGTCACAAGGCGTAGCGACAGAATCGGTTTTTTGGTTAACTGGTTCAGTAAACTATTTCTGGGTAGGGGCATTATTCCTAATAGCAATTTATTTGCCTTGTGTTATATTTTTACGGCGCAATATTTCGGTCGCACAGACAGTTGTATCGTTTATCGCTAGCGTTGCTACAGTTTTATCGCACGAGCAGTTTGGTTTTATTTTGACACTGATATATCTAGCAACACTTGCCTGGTATTTGCACCAGAAAAGCCGGTCGAAAAAAGTTGCAGTGCTATTAGCTGTTATGACCGTGTTATTGTCTATCGGTGTGTTATGT
>CAJPSU010000065.1 GCA_905373345.1 Candidatus Saccharimonadota bacterium | reverse complement strand
ACCTACTAGAGTGAGGATTCTTTGCTATGATAGAGATATGGTAAAAGCATCACCGAACATATTACTCATTGGTGCAAGCCACGGCAACGAGCTGCTTGGTCCGAAGTTATTTAGCCACTTATTGCAGCACAGGAAAGAAGTGCTAGAGTATGTTGATATGCTCATCGGTAATCCGCGGGCATTTGCAGCACGTAAACGGTATATTGAATCGGATATAAATCGAAGTTATAACACAGCACTTGATACGTATGAGTCTCGGCGGGCGGATTATATAAAGAATTATATCGCGGTGAATAAACCTGATTTGGTAATTGATTTTCATACGACAACTGCCATGCAGCCAAATTGCTTGATAGTCTCTACGATCAACGACAGCGAAACGCGGCGGTATCTGAGAGCAAGTCATGTAGATCATATTATCGTCGTGCGCCCGCTGCACGATATCACAGAAGTTGCGCCGCACTTTATCGCCTACGAAATTCCAAATGACAATATCAATACGGCTCTACTGGATGTAATTTGTGATGACATAATGCGTTTCGTTCATAGTGAAGTGGCGAGCAGTACTAAAGTTGTCCATCAAATGCAAGGTAAAATACTGACTAACAACGATAGTGATATATTGAGTAGTAGAGATAACTTTGTCTACCGAAAAGATTTACGCTACACGCCGTCGTTCATCGGGGAGAAAGCATATGAGCAAGACGGAACATACGTTGGGTTTACGTTGAGCGAACCGAGAGAAATTAGTTTATAGCCAAAAGCCCTTCAACTACACGCCTTTGCGTGCTGATAGAGAAGAGTATACGAGAAGTAGTGGTTTATATAACAGAAGAGTGCTATAGTGGTGCAGATATTATAAAAAGTAAGTACGCATACTAGCGGGAGCAATAAATGTATCGGACACGCAAAACTGAAAAACGCTACGCGCTGCAGCGCAAGCAGGCAAAAGCAGCGGGGATTTGCTGTGATTTTTGCGAGTTTACCTCGACGCACCCACAGGTCAAAGAGGAGTTTTCGTATTTTTGGGTTGCTCGGAATAATTTTCCCTATAGCGTATGGGATGGCTGCGATGTTGCTGATCATGTAATGATCGTGCCAAAACGCCATATCGAGGGTGTTCATGTCTTTACAGCAGCAGAGCGCCAGGAATTTATCAATATTATCGCAGCGTACGAAGTGCGCGGCTATTCGTTTTATGCCCGTCCGCCGAAAAGCACGCAAAAATCGATCGCGCACCAGCACACGCATTTAATAAAAAACTATGGTGTGCCAAAAAAAGTCCAGCTCAGTGTTGAGAAACCGTATATTATGATTGCAAAATAAAAAAAGAGCGGAGAATTGCGAGGTTGATTCGCACGAATGTGCTTTAATACTGTAATGTTCTGTTGCAAAAATAATATTTTGTTGTATAATTTATGTCCGTGATGAAAGGCGGATTAATAAATAAGAGCGAAAAAGTTGGATCCACGACAGATGAGTCGCTGCTTAACAATCCACGTAGCAGCGCAGGTGGAGAGGTGGATGGTAATGGGTTATATATTGTAGAAGGTGCCCGTTGTGCAACTCAAGAATATGCAGCGTCTGTCGAAGATGGATTTGAACGTTCCGATTTCGTTAAGCATGGCGAACGTGTAGCAGGGTTGTTATCGGCGTTTGTTGGCAGCGAAGTGCCACAGGCGGCGATTGCGTCTGCTTTTATGCATGACCTCTCAGAACGTGCGCTTAATACGAATAATCCTCGGTATAATGAAGAGCGCGCTGAAGCAGCGCGGATTACGCTGCTCAACTTCTTGACAGATCCGCGGCTCAGCGATGAGGAAACAACGTACATAAGCGAGTTGTTACGCGATATGCTTCTGGTTGATGGTGCTGCTGGCGAACATCGCCGCTGTATGGCCGACCATTCAACGATCCGCGGTAAACCGCTTGATCCGCAAACACAAAAGATGCTGAAAAGTCGATACAGGGGAGATATTCCACCAGAGGCGTGGGCAACAATCGAACCTATGATAGATCCGGAACATATTAGTGGTTTTTTGAAGCAGGTTAATTTGGAGTCAGTGCTGATAAAAGCTTGTGAGACACTTGATAATCTTATGTATCCATCGTCAGATCGGGAGTCAGCGCGATTGCAAGACTTGATGGAAGCTGAGTCATTCTATTTTCCGCTCTGTGAAATTTTGGGTTACGAAGCATTGGCGGCGGCACTATCAAACGAAGCGAAACGTATTCGTTTAGAAAAACAAGGAAAGATCGATTCTCTCGCCGAAGCGGAGGGCTTCGTGCGCGCCATTTCTAGGTTGGATACAAACAAATTGATAGGCGCAGCACTTGGTGCAGGCGGAGCGATGTATTATGTACCAGTTGTAGGCGTAGACTCTGCGGGTAAATTTCCTGTTTGTATGGGCGAAGTTCCGGTGGGTAATGATAATGATCTTCGCGTTAAGTTTCGCATTAAAAGTGTTGGATCGCTCGCGAACAAGATTGACAGTGGTAAGAACAGAGGTAACGGCAACTACATGCCTATGGATATTCTAGGGATTACTGTTATATCAAATGATGAGGAGTCGTCGGCAATCAGCTTTGCGACGTTTTTAGCGGAAGATATTCTGAGGCGGGAAAGTGATAGTGCGTCGAGTATTATCCTAAAAGCAGCGCCAAGTAAACAAAGAGCTATCCATATTCAGGGCACAGAATCGTACGTCGAAACAGTCTGTTGTCAGCTTGATAAGCTTAATATTGACCATGATTTATATGCGTGTAAGATTGAGTCTGCGGATGACATTGAGTATAGAGGTGTCAAGCGGCTTGAGGTGGCGAAAGTGACATACCTTTTACGCCAAACGTTAGATGAGGATGACACGAGTGTTATATATGTGCCGACGGAAGTGCAATTTATCACGAAAGCTGAACGAGAACGCATGCGTCTTGGCGATATTGCCCACGTTATTTATAAATCCTTCAACCAGACAAATTACACACTTGATGAACAGAAAGAAGTTAGGAGACAATTTGTAGAATTAATGGCAACAATATACGGTCGAAAAAGCCGGTTAAATCCAAACAGTCTTGACACTAATGGACAGTCAGACGTACGCGGACACGAATTTACCGAGTGGTTAACACGATAAAGAGGTAATTGACTAGTGACTTATGCATAGTGAAGATTGTCTTTGTGGGTGTATCGTTCTGGTGTACCGACTAGCCAAATGTTATACTAAGTGCATGACACACGAGGTAGTCGTACAAACGGCAGACGAGCTGATAGCGCTTGGCGAGCGTATAGGCACGCGACTTACGGGTGGCGAGACGATTGAATTGATCGGCGATATCGGCGCAGGCAAAACAACGCTGACAAAAGGGCTGGCGCATGGTATGGGAATAGTCGAAGAAGTGCAAAGTCCAACATTCACTTTGAGCCGCGTGTATGATGCGCCGAACGGATGTCGGCTGGCGCATTATGATTTTTATCGTTTGAACGACGCGGGGATTATGCGAGCAGAGCTTACTGAGGCAATGCAGGACGTGCGGATGGTGACAGTGATAGAGTGGGCAACAGTAGTTGACGATGTGCTACCAAACGACGTGCTGCAGATTACTATTCATGTGCAGGTTGACGACACACGCCGGCTAGAGCTTTCGGCAGGCGGCGATAGCGGTAAGCGCATTGTTCAGGAGGTAGCGAAATGATCATATTATGGAATAGCGCCGGCATGACGATTAGGCTGAGTTTAGTAGACGAACAGACGGGTGGGCGCCATGATTACACATGGGTAGCAGAGCGGAACCTCGCACGCGATATGCTAGCATATTTGCGTGATCGTCTAAGTGAGAATGGTGTGTCGTTCAAAGACGTGTCTGGGATTGGAGTGTTTCGTGGCCCGGGCAGCTTTACTGGCTTGCGTATCGGTATGACGGTGTTAAATACGCTTGCAAGCGACCGTGGGGTGTCAATTGTAGGTGCGGTGGGTGAAGCGTGGGCAAGCGATTGTCTCGCGCGACTTGCCCGCGGTGAAACCGACGAGATTGTTTTACCGGAGTATGGTCGTGCGCCGCGCACTACTAAGCCGCGCAAATAGTCTGCTATGCTTGCCAAAACATGCTACAATAGAAATAGTCTAGTTTATTACCTGACACTGACTAGTTAATTTTTTGAATGATTCTTACAATGTGACTTTTTTGCCGTCTACGTATTCTGCGTCGCACAAAGAGCGATTGTAAGAGAAAGGAACATTATGATAGAGGGAATTATTGCCGCAATCGTTGGTGCTGTTATTGGCGTGGGCGGTAAAGTTGCGTACGACAAGCAAGTACAAACTAGAGGTAAAGAGACCGCCGAAAAACTTGTCGCGCGTGCCGAACGTAAAGCAAGCGATATCGTGTTGAAAGCTAAGGATGAAGCGCTCAAGATTGAGCAGGAGCGCCGTCGTGAGCTGAAGAAGACTGAAAATCGGCTGGTTGAGCGTGAAAATTCACTTGATCGCAAATTAGACGAGCTTGATAAGCGGAGTGAAAGGTTGCGTAAGCAAGAAGATGAAGTTGAAG
>CAJPSU010000064.1 GCA_905373345.1 Candidatus Saccharimonadota bacterium | reverse complement strand
AACAACCATTACAGCGGCCGTCTGACGGGCGCATAGACGCGATATCATCCCGCCAGGACGATGAGGTGACGATAAAATTGCGGTAGGCTTACCGATGTAAAGGCGGTAAACCTGTAAAAGAGTTCTTCAGGGTAGAAGATGAAAAAGCGCAACTATAGAATCAGAGTCTACCCTGCGAAGGATAATTCCCTAGGATTTTTAGTCTGGCGCTCTACCTATCTTTACCAATAATAAGTAGTCGGAAATAGTCATAGACGAGCCCCATGACCCACCCAAGCCCAAAAGCAGCAATCGTTTCAGTGCCTGACAACTGGTAGCCGTATGCGCGCGCTACGAGATAGGTGACGAGCACGAGAACGAACGAGCAAACGGCTCCTGATAAAATAGCGTTCGGTCGTGCAACAGAATTGCCGACAACTTCGCTAGTCTTTTCGACGGCTTTGTTATGAATAATTTTGCTGAAGGTGCGACTTGGTGCTGACATGTGAGATTGCACTTCGTCCATCGTTTTCGCGAACGCTTTTTCCCGTTCCTGCTTAGAGATTGGTCCTTTGCGTCGTTCGGCTGGTGATGGGTCACTCCGCTCTGTCTCTTTGCGATTCTCTTTTTCGGCTTTTGCAACAGCTTCAAGCGTTTCGCGGCGTGCGTTTTCAAGCCTTTCTGCTTTATTTTCACGAGTTGATTCTCGTTCGCGGTTCTCGTTCGTAGCTTCGTGCTGCTCGGCGGCGAGCTTACGTGACTCATTTAATGACTCTCTTTTTTCGGTTGATCCTGGTAACTTTTCGTTGTTCATATACCACCCCCTTGTTTTAAAAATATGTGTTAAATTGTGCCAGTATTAAAGTCGCGGCGTATTAAGCGTACTTCTTTTTTCAGCTGGCGCGAGCGTGCGTAGAAGAACGTAACGACGGCGAATATAATTGCTGCGAATGCAATGTTCTCGTTGGGGCCAGTATGCGGCAGCTGGGCGACAACTGACTCAACTTTCTTCTGGACGGGGCAATCGACGTTGACATTGACAGTGTTTCCGAACGTGTTTGTCATGACGCAGTCGTAGGAATTTGGGTTGCCTGTGCCGGCGCCTTTTGCGGCAATCGTGCTCGCGAGTTTTACGCTAAATATGTGCGTCTGTGTTTCGCCTGGTTTTAATGTTACTTTTGGCCATGTCAGTAGTGTTTTTGTCGCGATTCCGTCTGACGAATTGTCATCTATAAGCGTGCCTCCGCCAGTGTTTTCTAGGCTCGCATATTGCAAAACATCGGCTAGATCCTCCTTGATCGTGTATTCTGTCGCTTTTAGTCCTTTGTTGGTGACGTTAATTTTGTACACAATCTGATCAGTGGCTTTTGCCGCAATCGTTGTGGCGTCGGCGTTGTTCTGTGACGTATTTTGTGCGGTCTTGGTTTGAATAATTTCAGCATTACATTTTGCATCGTTGATCCAAATCGTTGAGTCACCGGGACATGGCTGGCAGTTTGGGTCTGTTTTGAGTAGGGCTGGGTTCTGCGGGCACTTTGCTGGCGGGGCGATTGTAAAGCCTTTGGTACACCCAGCACTCGTTCTATCGCCAAGTGATGTCTTGATTATTAATTTGACCGAGTAACTGCCGGGGGTTTTCTCCGTATAAGTTGCGACACTTGAACTACTCTCTATCGTCTTAACCAGTGTGTTATCGCGATATACCTGGAATATATACTTTGAAATCGTTGCGCCATCCGTAACAATCCCGCTGCCAGTGAATTGATAGGTATCTCCGTTCTTTTTGATGTCAAGTGCTGAGCACGTTGAGGTTGGGTTTTTAGGTGGCGTTGAACAGTTAGGATAGGTTCCCACTTGACCTGGAGGGCACGCTGGTCGCGGCGGGATAGTAAACGTGATTAAGTTGCCGCACGAGCGCATAATGCCGAACCATAAGCCAGTTGACGAGGACCGCCCGACGTAGGCAGAATAAGAACCGCTATTTCCCCAAAGTCGTTGTGGTCGGTAATAAAATGTACGCGTGCCACCGCTCGTTTTCACGGTATAACTTCCTTCGCCGCTTGAAGCACCAAAAACAGGCTTCATGCCCCAGGAATACAACCCTTCGCTGCTGCGGTGATACTCTAAATTATCAGTTGCTCGTTGGATGTCGGCACGAGAAATGCCAATGGCGGTATACAGATCACGAATGTTGTTGACGTTCTGGTCGTAGCTGGACATAACAGCGCTTGGAGTGTGAGTACCGCCGTATACCATGTCGGTTGCGTCGGCGGCGCTTGCTGGTTCTGGCGCTTGAAGCATTGTAAATGACTGGACAATAAGCGCAAGAGTGGTGAATATAAGCCCAAGGCGGCGTGTTGTCTCTTCTTTTCTCAGACGCTTAGCATAAAACCCTAGTTGTCCGACAAGTGCAGGGCTAAATGAAAGGTTTGATACGAGCTTTCTAAACATAGTGCAACCTTTTTTGTGTTAAAATTTCCGAGATAAATCTCTTTTGACTATTAGTTTAGCATATGCGTCTATAGATAGCAATAACTTGAATGAACAATTTTTTTTATGGTATAATCGGTGTAGAAATGAATAATCTGAGTTGACAGTAAGCGAGGGAGATTCCATATGGCTAAACAAAAAGACGACGGTTCTTATGATGGTTCGCAAATTCAGGTCCTTGAAGGTCTTGACCCGGTTCGCAAGCGCCCAGGCATGTACATTGGAAGCACGGGTTACGACGGTGTTCATCATTTGATTAAAGAAATTGCCGACAACTCTATAGACGAAGCAATTGCTGGTCACGGCACACGTGTTGACGTGCGAATCCTTGAAGATGGTGGTATTACGATTACCGATGACGGGCGCGGTATCCCGGTAGATAAGCATCCGAAAACTGGTTTGAGTACGCTTGAGACAGTATTGACTGTGCTACATGCTGGCGGTAAGTTTGGCGGCGGCGGTTATAAGGTTTCGTCTGGATTGCATGGTGTTGGCTCAAGCGTGGTGAATGCTTTGTCGAGCCGAATGATCGCTGAAGTCGCAAAAAACGGTTCAATATATCGAATTGAATTTGAGCGGGGCAAAACAGTCGTGCCGTTTAAGAAAAGCCGGTTAACGGACGAGAATTGGACGCGCGGCACGCGGATTACGTTTTATCCCGATCCTGAAATATTCAAAGAAACGACGAAATTTGACTATAGATGGGTCGTGAGTTATCTTCGCCATCAGGCCTATCTGACAAAAGGCGTGTATGTAACGGTTTATGATGAGCGCACCAAAGAGCGCCAAGCGTTTTATTTTGAGGGGGGCATTCGCAGTTATGTGAAGAACCTCAACGTCGGCAAGGATGTTCTTGGTAACGAAATTTTCTACGTTGAAAAGCAGGTTGACGATTCAATGGTTGAAGTAGCAATTCAGTATAATGATTCCTATGTTGAGACAGTGAAACCGTTCGCAAATAACGTGTTAACTCCAGATGGCGGTACGCATTTAGCTGGTTTTCGGTCGGCGCTCACGC
The DNA here is from genome assembly GCA_905373345.1 of Candidatus Saccharimonadota bacterium. GTDB lineage: Bacteria > Patescibacteriota > Saccharimonadia > Saccharimonadales > Saccharimonadaceae > Saccharimonas. The sequence goes on along the minus strand of CAJPSU010000064.1, from coordinate 1,293 downwards.
GCGTTATAAACGATTATGCGCGTAAAAACAATCTGCTAAAAGAAAAGGAAGATAATTTATCTGGCGATGATATTCGCGAAGGTTTGACGGCGGTGATTTTAGTGAAGCTGCCCGATCCGCAGTTCGAAGGCCAGACGAAAAATAAGCTTGGTAATCCAGAGGTGCGGCGGTATGTCGAACAGGTGATGAATGAATACTTTGCGTATTTTCTGGAAGAGAATCCAGCGGTTGCGAAGAAAATTGTCAATAAAGCGTTGCTTGCAGCCCGAGCGCGCAAAGCAGCCCGAGCCGCACGCGATAACGTGATTCGCAAAGGTGCGCTTGATGGCGCTAGTCTACCTGGTAAGTTAGCAGACTGTTCAAGTAAGAATCCAGCTGAGTGCGAGCTCTATATCGTTGAGGGTGATTCGGCTGGCGGCTCGGCGAAGACGGGGCGCGATAGTCGTACGCAGGCGATTTTGCCGCTGCGAGGCAAGGTTCTGAACACTGAACGGGCTCGTCTTGATAAAATGTATGCAAATCGCGAGATACTAAGCTTGATAAAGGGCATGGGTGTCGGTATTGGCGATGCGTTTGACATGCGCGGCTTGCGTTATCATCGTGTTGTGATTATGACCGACGCTGACGTTGACGGTAGCCATATCGCGACGCTGCTTATGACATTCTTCTTCCGGTATATGCGTCCGGTCGTTGAAGGTGGTTATATCTATCTCGCAAAGCCGCCATTATTTAAGTTGAAGCTATCGCAGCATAAACAGGAGTATTTGTATAATGAGGAAGCGCTTGATGCGAAGTATCAGGAATTGATTGCTGCTCGCAAAGAAAAAGGCGTCGCGATTGATCCGAGCGAGCCGCTCGTTCGACAAGCAGGGTTGAGCGAGTCGTCGTTACAACGCTACAAAGGTCTTGGTGAGATGGATGCTGATCAGTTATGGGAAACAACAATGAACCCGGAAAATCGTGTTTTGGTGCAGGTTCGGCTTGAAGATGCAGAGCGTGCTGATGCGATTTTTACTAAATTGATGGGTAATGAGGTCGAGGTGCGCAAAAACTTTATTCAAGCAAATGCAAAGAAAATGAGTCTTGAGGAATTGGATGTCTAATATGAACGAAGATAGTGCAATGCAGCAACAAGAACATAAACCGGTAGAGGGCGAGGTGCTGACGCAGACTGACCATAGCCATTCAAAGACTGTTGAAATTCGTACCGTTGAAGATGTCATGGAAGACAATTTCCTGCGGTATTCAATGTCGGTCATCGTTGACCGTGCTTTACCGGACGTACGCGATGGT